>JBEKJD010000079.1:0-11347 GCA_050011415.1 Dissulfurispiraceae bacterium
TAAAGCCGGGGCCCTGGATGTTTTTTTGGAGAATATTATTATGAAAAAGGGGAGGCCCGCAGTAAAGCTGACCGTTATTACGGAGGAGCATGATCGCGAGCGCCTCACTTCCGTGATTTTTAGGGAAACTACCACTATCGGCCTCAGATTTTACACAGCCGGCCGCCGGGTGCTCAGCAGGGAGATCAGAAAAGTTACGACCGAATTCGGGGAAGCGAGGATTAAAATAGCATTGCTGGAAGGCGCTATTGTCAATATTTCTCCCGAATACGCTGACCTGAGAGAGCTTTCCAAAAAGACGGGACAACCCATTAAAAAACTTTCCGAAGCAATAATGGCCGCTGTCAAAGACACTAAGAACAGAAAATAATGTAGATAGGGTATACTATTTACCGTGATCTTTCACAAGGGCGTGTCCAAAACAGGATGCCGCGGTTCCGGGACGAAACAATGACAATAATCAATCCGTGACCCTTTACTAAATTGGGGTGAGATGGGATATGAGGAGGTTTTATGGGAACAGCTTTGAATGAGGTATCTTTGAGCCTGGTCTTTCTTGTCGTAATTGTGCTTTATATACTTGGCAGCGCGGTAAGAATACTTAAAGAATATGAGCGGGGTGTTGTATTCAGGCTCGGCAGGATTATACCGGTCAAGGGTCCCGGCCTTGTTCTGATATTTCCCATAATTGATAAGCTTGTCAGAGTGAGCCTGCGGACAGTTACGATGGATGTTCCGCCGCAGGATATCATTACGAAAGACAACATTACGGTCAAAGTCAATGCAGTTATCTATTTCAGGCCGGTTGACCCCATACGGGCCATCACTGAAGTCGAGGATTTTTATTATGCCACTTCTCAAATATCTCAGACCTCGCTGAGAAGTATTCTCGGCCAGAGCCAGCTCGATGACCTGCTCGCAAAACGTGACCAACTTAATATTGAACTGCAGCGTGTAATTGATCAACAGACAGAGCCATGGGGAGTCAAAGTGAGCGCCGTTGAGGTAAAAAATGTCGATTTGCCGCAAGAGATGCTGCGGGCCATAGCGCGGCAGGCAGAGGCTGAAAGGGAACGGAGGGCAAAGATAATACATGCTGAAGGAGAATTCCAGGCATCGCAAAAGCTCGCTGATGCAGCTAAAATAATTTCATCCGAGCCGGCCACGCTGCAGCTCAGATATCTGCAGACGCTTACGGAAATAGCAACCGAGAAAAATTCGACTATAATTTTCCCGCTACCTATAGAAATGCTGAGACCTTTTTTTGATAAACATTAGTGCTTTACTTCATCAGTAGAAGCGCCAAGCTACCACCTGATTAGAGCCGAGGCCCAGGTCAGTCCGCCGCCAAAGGCTTCAAGGAGCAGATAATCGCCGCTCCTTATCCTTCCGGACCTGACCGCCTCGTCGAGCGCGATTGGGATTGAGGCTGCGGATGTGTTGCCGTAACGGTCGAGGTTGACGATCACATTGTCCATTGAGAGGCCGAGCCGTTTTGCCGTAGCCTGAATGATCCGCAGATTCGCCTGATGGGGTATGAGGGCGGTGAGCTGCGATGGCTTAAGATTATTATACTTCAGAGTTTCAGTGACGAGGTTTTCGAGCACTTTTACGGCGACTTTGAAGGTCTCATTTCCTTTCATTTTCAGGAAATGCATTTTTTTGCCGATTGATTCTTTTGAGGTGGGCACTCTTGACCCGCCTCCGGGAAGGCTCAATAAATCACTCATACTTCCGTCGGCATGGAGATGCGTTGAAAGTATGCCATTGTCTCCTGTGACGGCCTCCAGTATAACTGCTCCAGCGCCGTCGCCGAAGAGGACGCAGGTATTCCTGTCCTCCCAATCAGTGATACGTGAAAGCGTTTCGGCGCCCACAAGAAGTATTTTTTTGTACTGTCCCGACTGGATGAAGCTGTTTGCAACGGCAAGTCCGTAAATGAAACCCGAACACGCAGCATTGATATCAAAAGCAGCCGCTTTTTTTGCATCGAGCCGGTGTTGAAGTATGCAGGCAGTCGATGGTAGAAGCATATCGGAGGTCACGGTTGCGACAATAATCAGGTCCAATTCTTTTGCCTTGATGTTGCCGTATTTCAGGGCATTTTTGGAGGCCTCCAGGGCCAGGTCTGACGTTGCCTGTTTCTCACCTGCTATTCGCCGCTCTTTTATGCCGGTGCGCTCAGTGATCCATTCATCCGTAGTAGCTACAATTTTTTCAAGATCGGAATTCGTCATCACCTTTTCAGGAGCATAGGAACCGGTAGCTATTATACGGGCTCTAATCATACTCATTCATTTTCTCCAAAATGCAGTATTCAGGAACTGTTTTTTACATCTTTTCTGTTTGCATAGTCGTCAAGAGTGTGTGCGATCGTTTCGTGTACTTTCTTTTTTGCCATTTCGGCAGAGACCCGTATGGCATTTTTTATGGCTTTTGAAGAGGAACGACCGTGGCTTATTATGCATGTACCGTTTATCCCAAGTAGAGGAGCGCCGCCGTATTCGTCATAATCGGTCCTCTTCCTGAAGTTACGGATCGCCGGTTTGAGCATCAGGTACCCGATCTTTCCGGTTGCTGCGCTTGCGACTTCTCTTTTAAGCATTTTAATGATAGTCTCAGCAAGCCCTTCGCTCACTTTCAGGACGATATTTCCGATAAAGCCGTCGCACACAATTACATCGGCGTTTCCTGAAAAAATATCTTTTCCCTCAATGTTTCCTGTAAAATTGAGGCCTGCCTGCCTGAGCAGTTTAAAGGCTTCTTTCGTAACTTCATTACCTTTTGTCTCTTCCTCTCCTATGCTCAGAAGCGCGACAAGCGGCTCAGGCACATTGAAAAGCTCCTTATAGTAAGCATTCCCCATTTGCCCGAACTGAAGAAGGTTCTCCGGTTTGCAATCCACGTTGGCTCCCGCATCGATAAGCACAAAAAAACCGGTCAGCGAAGGCATTATTGTTGCTATGGCAGGCCTGTCTACATTTGGGAGCTTTCCCAAAATGAAAAGAGAGGTTGCCATGGCCACGCCGGAATTGCCTGCGCTGACAGCGGCATCTGCGAGCTTGCTTTTGACAAGCTCAACTGCCACCCGGATAGAGGAATCCTTTTTTTTTCTGAGTGCGACACTGGGAGATTCATTCATCGCAACTACTTCAGATGAATGTACTATGGATATTTGATGAGAGGGATAGCGCCTGCCGGCGAGGGAATCAGTCAACCGCTGACGGTCACCGACAAGAATAACCTCTACGTCATATTCATTGACAGCCTCTACTGCTCCGGCTATGGTCATTTCCGGAGCAAAATCGCCCCCCATAGCATCGAGGGCAACCTTCATGATTCTTTAGAGACTACCTCAAGGATCTTTTTGCCGTCATAAGTACCGCAGCTGGAACATACGCGGTGTGGCTGTTTCATTTCCTTGCAATCAGGGCACGCGACAAGGGTTGGACACTGCCCCTTCCAGTTTGCCCTTCTCTTGTCCCTTCTGGTACGTGTATGCCTGTGAGTTGGATTTGCCATGAATTACTCCTTTTTTTTCAATAATTGTTCAAGCACTTTCAAACGCGAATCTACTTCCGAAATACTGCAGTTACAGTCCGAAACATTCAAATCAGCCCCGCACTTTGGGCATATACCTTTACACTCGGAGGAGCACAGCGGCTTCATGGGTATGCCCAGCAGTAATTGCTCCACCAGCACTTCATCCGTATCGAGTGTATCATTCTTATAGAAACCTATATCAAGTTCATCGCTCTTCAACTTATGGCGATCTTCTTTATCAAGCATTGCCGACGGTTCATACACAACATTGATCGGGGAGCTTGCCTTCATAGCATATGCATTGAGACACCTGCTGCAAGTAAGCTCGATATCCCCCTCCATCGAGCCATTTACCAGCACTTCAGAACCTATTGTGCGTACCTTAAGTACAGCATGCAGCGGTGAAACTGTTTTTACAGACTCCAACGCAATACTTTCGTTCAGTTCCAAATCTATTCCCTCTTCGGGAATTTCCGAAATGATAATTTTCATATATTGTTCTCACGGCCTGAAACATTGAATTTAATATTTTAATTTTAACCGCCTGTTTTGTCAAGCAAAGCAAGCATAATTATTGGGCGCAATGCGCCGGCTACGCCAAATCTCCTCTGACAAAATTTAACATCGGTTGACGGGAATTGTCAGTTCTACAGTATCGATTGATTTGATACCAGGAAGAAAATTCCTTTAGAAATGAGCTGTTAGAGGATATGCATTAATGGCATAAAAAATGCTTAATAAAATTATATAGAATAAATTATTTTTTTTAGGCGTAAATAGGATATAATTTATCTGGATTAGTTTTCTTGGTAATGCATTGACTGCATCCGCAGGCTGATAAGAACGTCAAAGTGACGGAGGATAACAACATGTGCGAGTTAAAAAACAGGATGTTAATCAAAAGAGACTTGAGACGGGGCATTATCTTGTTTTTGTTATGTTCGATTTTTTGTGCGGCGACAGTGTTAGCCTCAAGTAAACAGCCCACAGACATCGAAGCTGCTCATTTTTTGGAGCAGGCCAGTTTTGGCCCTACTGACGCATCAATTGCAGCAGTAAAGCAGCTGGGCTTTTCAGCCTATATCAACAGTCAATTCGCTGAACCTGTAACAGTGTATCCGATTTTGCCTGTTGTGGACCCCAGTAGTTCTAAAGGATGTCCGTCGGGGTCATCACCCTATTGCTATCGCAACAATTACACGGCATTTCCTGTTCAGAACTCATTTTTCTTTAATGCGGTGACAGCGCCTGACCAATTGCGACAAAGAATAGCTTTCGCCCTTAGCCAGATTTTTGTGGTGTCTAATGTAAAAGTCAATTGTGCTTATGCGATAAGGGAATATCAACAGATGATAGTGGACAACGCTTTCGGCAATTTTCGCGATTTACTTCAGAATGTTACCTTGAACCCGGCCATGGGAGACTATTTGGATATGGCCAATAACGACAAGGCCAACCATTCGCGCGGTACGAGCGCCAATGAGAACTATGCAAGAGAGGTGCTCCAGCTGTTTACGGTCGGACTTGTGAAACTCAATGCTGACGGGACCGTTCAAACGGACAATAAGGGAAATCAAATAGCCACTTATACCCAGGACAATATCGAGAATTTTGCCAGGGTATTCACCGGATGGACATATCCCACAGCTCCCGGCGCAACTGCCAAGGCCCACAATCCCAAATATTATGTAGGCGATATGGTCCCGGTATCGGCAGATCACGACACCGGGTCAAAAACCCTTTTCGACGGCATTACGCTGCCTGCAGGCCTGCCTACCGATAGCGATCTCGACGCCGCTCTCGACGCCATATTCAACCATCCGAATGTCGGTCCCTTCATTGGAAAGCAGCTGATCAAGTTCCTTGTGACGAGCAATCCCAGTCCCGCATATGTTGCGCGAGTAACTGCGGCTTTTAATAATAACGGGCAGGGCGTGCGCGGCGACATGAAGGCCGTTATACGCGCTATACTTCTCGACAATGAAGCTACAGGGCCTTCAACTGACCAGGGGACCTTCGGCCTGCTGCGCGAACCCGTTCTTTTTATCACTTCCTTATTGCGGGGACTCGGCGGCAGGAGCGACGGCGTTTATCTTAACAGCCAGAGCGGAGCGCTTGGCCAGCCGGTCTTTGACGCGCCGACTGTTTTTAATTTCTATACTCCTGACTATCCATTGCCTGGAGATACAAGCGGGCTTGTTGCTCCGCAGTTCGGCATTCAGAATACTACCACAACAATAGGGCGCTGGAATTTTCTAAACAGCATAATCTACTCGAACATACCGGCGGATTCGAGTGTTGCAGCATCAACGGGGACCAGCATCAACTGGAGCAAGTGGCTGCCGCTGGCGAACAACCCTGACGAGCTTACGCAGGAAATGGACCTGGCACTGACAGGTGGCGTGCTGGATAATGCTTCCCTCAATATTATCAGCACTGTTGTTCAGACTGTTAATTCAGGCGACGCATACGGCCGAGTCCGCACCGCCGCCTATCTTATTGCCGCGTCTTCGCAGGCAATGATCCAGAGGTGATGACATGACAAACCGGCGTGAATTTCTCAAATTATGCTCCACTCTCGGCCTCGCCTCTTTGCTGCCGGGAGCATTCTTCAGTTCAGCTTCTGCCGCTTCGAGCGGAGACTATAAAGCGCTCGTATGCGTTTTTCTTTTCGGCGGCAATGACGGCAATAATGTTATTGTCCCATATACTGCCGACTCATATAACACCTATGCCTCTATCCGCCAGAGCCAGAGCAGCGGCGGCCTGGCACTGCCGTGGGACAGCCTTTTACCGCTTACAGAAAGCAGCGGGTCTGAGCGTTATGGTATGCACCCGGCGCTGACCGCCTTGCAGGACATATGGAAAGTCGGCAGCCTGTCGGTACTGTTCAATGTCGGGACACTTGCACAACCTTTGACACGTTCTCAATATTTGTCAGGCAACGTGCCTATGCCCGAAAACCTTTTCTCTCATCTGGACCAACAGATTCAATGGCAGGCTTCTGGACCGAGTTCCGAAATACGCAGTGGCTGGGGCGGACGTATTGCCGACCGCCTGGAAGGACCTTCACAAAACCTGTTGACTCTGGTGTCAGTTGCAGGAAACAGCCTCTTTGCAACCGGAAACTCTGTCCAGTCTATAGCTTTGCCGTATTCAGGCGGTCTTTCATTAAAGGGTTTCAACTCAAGTTCGGCATCTGCCGCCCGGCTCAATGCCTTGAAGCAGTTGATAGCGGCAGGGCAAAGTAATGGCAATGCCCTGGTCAAGGCGCTTTCTTTCACCCAGGGTGACTCAATCGCGGCAACTGATTCGTTAAACCCGGTGCTCGCGTCAACCAGTTCAACCATTTCATCTATATTCTCCGGTCTTACCGACAGCCTTTCACTCCAGCTCAAGACTGTGGCCAAAATAATAGAATCACGAAGCAGCCTGGACGCTCCGTCGAGAGAGATATTTTTTGTGTCCCTCGGCGGCTTCGACACTCATACAAACCAGATAGCCACTCAGCAGACCCTTCTGACAAATGTCGGCTCGTCTCTGGCCGCATTTTATGATGCTACCGTTGCCCTTGGTGTGTCTGACAAGGTTACGTCTTTTACCCTTTCTGACTTTGCCCGCACTCTTAAACCTAACTCCGGTCATGGTTCGGACCACGGCTGGGGGAACCATCACCTTATTATGGGCAACTCCGTCAAAGGGGGCTTTTATGGCACATTCCCGACACTCGCTCTTGGGGGCCCGGACGATGCAGGCAGCGAGGGCCGCTGGATTCCAACCACCTCTGTAGATCAATACGCAGCCACTTTGGCAAGCTGGTTTGGAGTTTCAAGTGCTGACATGCCATATGTTTTCCCGGGGCTTTCTAACTTTACGCCGGGCAATCTCTCATTCATGCACTAATCACGCTTCCTGGTACATATAGGTAGTGGGCTGCGCAGCCCACTACCAACATCCATGAAAAATTGACAGAAAATTATATCATTTCATATACTGTTCAAATATATTAACGCAAGGGGGAATATTTATGGGTTTTGGAATAAAGAACAGGCTCTCAAAGATTTTTCATCCAAAAACGGGTAAAACCGTTATGCTTGCCGTGGACCACGGCTACTTTCAGGGGCCGACAACAGGATTAAAGAATATGTGTAATATTACTCCTCTGATTCCTAATGCGGACTGTCTGTTTGTCACAAGGGGGATACTGAGGAATTGCATTGACCCCAAAATCGATACTTCGATTTGTCTGAGGGTGTCCGGCGGACCGAGCATCCTGGGCGAGTTGTCAAATGAAGACATTACGACGTCAATGGAAGAGGCCCTCAGGCTTAATGCTTCAGGCATAGGGATGTCTATTTTCGTCGGCGCAAAGAATGAAGACAGGACCATATCAAATCTCGGCAGACTTGTCAGCGAGGCGGAAAGGTATGGTATGCCTGTCCTCGCAATAACAGCGGTCGGCAAAGATATGGGCAGGGATGCCAGATACATCGGGCTTGCATGCAGGATGGCTGCGGAAATCGGCGCGCACATAGTGAAGACCTATTATTGCGAGGGTTTTGAGGAAGTGGTGGAAGGGTGCCCTGTGCCCATTGTTATTGCAGGAGGAAAAAAATTGCCTGAAATGGAGGCGCTGCAGATGACTGAAAATGCCATCAGGGCAGGCGCAAGGGGAGTTGATATGGGAAGAAACATATTCCAGAGCGATAGCCCGTCGGGCATGATAAAGGCGGTAAGGTCTATCGTGCATAAAGGGCTTACGGCGTTAGAGGCATTCGAGATTTATCAGAAGAGCAGGAAATCGGCTATGACGGAAAACATAAATGCCGACATGGAAAAGGTATAAGAAAGGCAGGTGATGGGTAATAGGTTATGGGTCATGGGAAAAGACTATTTGCAGTTTTTTACCTATAACCTATGACCGATGACCCATTACCTGAATTTATTTATGAAAGTGGCAGTATATTACAGTAACAGCGATGTGAGAATAGAGGAACGCCCTCTACCGCTTATAGCCGATGGCGAGATACTGGTAAGGATGATGGCGTCGGGTATCTGCGGCACTGACGTAATGCAGTGGTACAGGCAGCAAAAGCCCCCGCGTGTCCTGGGCCATGAGATGGCAGGAGAGATTGTTGAAGCAGGCAAGGGCGTCGGGAAATTAAAGAAAGGTGACAGGGTCTTTGTCTCTCATCATGTGCCGTGTTTCCGCTGCCGTTACTGCGATGAAGGCAACTATACGGCATGTGAGGCGCTGCATAAGGGAAATTATGATCCGGGCGGGTTTTCGGAGTATATCCGTGTGCCTCAGCCGAATGTGAAGTACGGGACATTCCGGCTGCCTGATGAGATGAAGTTTGAGGATGCTGCGATGATTGAGCCCCTCGCATGCGTGCTGCTCGGTCAGAAGCAGCTCGGGGTGGAGAAGAGGCATACTGTTCTGATTATAGGTTCCGGTATTTCCGGACTGCTGCATATACAGATGGCAAAGCTTAAAGGGGCTACAGTAGTTGCAACTGACATTAATGAATACAGGTTGAACAAGGCCCTGGAATTCGGGGCCGACCATGTATTCCGCGCAGAAGAGTATTCAGAGGACAAACTCAAAGAAGTAAATGGCGGCCATCTTGCAGACCGCATTGTTGTTTGCGCCGGAGCCAAACAGGCTGTCAGTGCCGCTGTATCGTCTGTCGACAGAAGGGGAAAGATACTTTTTTTTGCTGTGCCTAATGGAGACATAGTCATTCCCTCAATGAGGTTTTGGCGAGACGAGATAACAGTTGCTTTCTCTTACGGTGCAGCACCAGGAGATATTCAGGAGGCTATGGATTTTATGAGTGACGGCAGGGTAAATGCAAGCAGGATGATCACCCATGTGCTGCCGTTTTCAGATATTCAGAAGGGTTTTAAACTGGTCTCGGAAGCGGAGGGATCACTTAAGGTGGTAATCGTTCCGGACAATTACGAATCAGGAATTAAGAATTAGGAATTGTCGTGGAAAAAAATCCTGAATTTTTAATTCGTAATTCTTAATTGCCGTGTCAAAAATATTCTTTTCCGGCATTGGCGGCAGCGGTGTTTCTGCTATTGCAAGCTTTATGGCTGACAAGGGTCACCAGATAGCCGGCTCCGACAGGTCGTTTGACAGCAATCCTGCACATCCGGTATATCGACTCCTCAAATCAAAAAATATTACTATTGTCCCCCAGGACGGCAGGGGACTCGACAGTTCTTTTGATCTTGCAGTTTTCAGCACAGCTGTGGAAGATGACCAGCCGGAGGTGCTTAAAGCAAGAAGTATTGGGATCCCGACACAGACAAGGCCTGAATATCTTGCAAGGCTTATAACCGGATTCAAAACCATAGCAGTTGCAGGCACGAGCGGCAAATCGACTACAGCGGGAATGCTCGCGTTTCTTATGCAGCGGCTCGGGATGCGGCCTAATTTCATAGGCGGCGGCAGGGTCAAACAGTTCAGGACAGATCACAACGCCGGCAATGCAATTACAGGGGACTCGGATATCCTTGTGATAGAGGCCTGCGAATCTGACGGCACTATAGTAAATTATAAACCTGAGCGTTCGATCATATTGAATCTCGAACTGGACCACCATTCTGTAGAGAAAACGGCAGCAATGTTTGAAACGCTTGGCGAGAACACATCAGGGATGATTATTTTAAACTCCGATGATGCGAATCTCAGGAAAGTCCCTTTACGGAATGCAGTGCCTTTCTCTGTTGATTCCTTATCCCGATACCGTGCCGAAGCTGTTGATTTGCAGCCTTTCAGCACACTCTTTTCCCTGAATGGAACGCGGTTCAGACTTTCCATTCCCGGTAAATATAATCTTTACAATGCCCTTTCCTGCATCGCGCTGCTCAGTCAGATGGGCATCCCCCATAAAGATATTGCCGGCGCCCTCAGTGAATTCAGCGGCATCGAACGGAGGTTCGATATTCACCTTCATGACAGAAAGCATCTTGTTATCGATGATTACGCACATAACCCTCACAAGCTGACGTCCTTTATGCGCACTATCCGGAAAGTTTGTGAACGCATGTGTTATATATTCCAGCCGCACGGGTTTGCGCCGACACGTATGATGAAGACAGAATATATCAGGGCCTTTGCTGAGAACCTCCGCTCAGGCGATCATCTTATACTACTGCCGATTTACTATGCCGGCGGGACCGTGAGCAAAGACATAACGAGTAACGACCTTGCTGTTGGCGTACGCGCCTGCGGGAAATCCGTTGAAGCAGTCGAGAGCAGGGAAATTGTATTGGGCCGTTGTGGAGAATGGGACAACTATGCAATCCTTGGCGCGCGTGACGAGACCCTCGCCGATTTTGCCGGTGATATCGCCGATAAGCTCAGGCAAAGTTGAATGCCGCCTGGCATACTTAAAATCCGTGGTGCTGATGCGCCTTGAAAAAACACAGCTATTTGGGTTAAATTAAAACTCCTCATTTCAATCAGGCGCGTAGCTCAGTGGGAGAGCACTACCTTGACACGGTAGGGGTCAGGGGTTCGAAACCCCTCGTGCCTATTTTTTTTTTCTTTAAAGTCAATATGTACGGTCCGACAAGTAAATATTCTCAATCAGAGATTACTTGAGTGGGTAAGTGATCACTTTGAGAAAGCATATGGCGTTAATCCAATGTCGTTTAAAATAATATGACATTAGTGTCCGGTTAAAGTGATAAACATAGTATATAACAACATGAATACCAATACTTTTTCAGATCATTTTTGTGGTGTCGACTTGAATTCAAGTCAGCATATCGGCAATCCTTTGGAAAC
>JBEKJD010000080.1:0-18682 GCA_050011415.1 Dissulfurispiraceae bacterium
CAGGTTCTCGATCACCGACTCCGCGTGTACCGCGCAACCCCCGGTGAAAATAATTTTAACGCTGTCGGACTCACATACAAAGTCGCCCTCTCTTAATTTGCTGGCAAGCGGGTGGTTCATTTCATCCACTTTCCCGATCATGGCATTGCAGACATAGGACAACGAAGGGCGCTCCGTAACAGGCGCTGCGGTATTTGCAGGACGCGCAGGAGGACTTATATGGCGCTGCTCTCCAGGGGCTTCGGCCTGTGACGATGGATGCCTGTCCGGAACAGCAGGCTTCGTGCCCTGGAGTATTTGCAATGCTTCATTAATGGTTTTGAAGCGATGGAACATGCTTAGTTTGATAAGCGCCATTTCGAGCGCTATACGGGGATAAAAGGCGCTTCTGACGCCGGGTTCCGCCTTGATAAGTTCTGAGAGTATAAGGGCGAGATGTTCCTCGTTAACACTGTCCTTTATGGCTGCTATAGCTCTCGATTCCTCCTCACCCATATCAAGAACGCCTTCGGCATCGCCTGTGATTTTTGCTATAAGCAGATTCCTGATGAACAGCAGGAGGTCCCGGGTAAAAGATTTAAGATCTGCGCCGTTATCCGTAAGGGTTGCGATTATAGCAATGATCTCTTTATTATTGCCATTGATGACAGATGCGGCAATCCCTGCAAGGGTTTCCGCATCTGTGATGCCAAGGAGGTCTTTCACTTCGGCGGCTGTTATATCATCTGAGAACGAAGTGAGCTGGTCAAGGAGGGTAAGCGCATCCCTCATGCTTCCGTCAGCGGCACGTGCGATCATCTCAAGCGGAGCTGCGGCAATTTTTATCCCCTCGACACCGGCGATTGTCTTAAGCCTTTCCTTGATCTTATGGCCGCTTATTCTTGAAAAAGGAAGGTGCTGGCATCGGGAGAGCACGGTAGCAGGAATCTTTTTCGGCTCGGTCGTGGCAAGCACAAAGATAACATGGGGCGGCGGTTCCTCAAGTGTTTTAAGAAGGGCATTAAACGCTGATGTGGAAAGCATGTGCGCTTCATCGATAATATATACTTTATATAGGCCCGAAGAGGGCGCATAGCGTATTTTTTCCCGAAGGTCTCTGATATTATCTACCCCGGTGTTTGAGGCCCCGTCGATTTCAGAGACGTCGATTGAAGAGCCGTCAGCGACACCAATGCATGAAGGACATTTTCCGCAGGGGTCCGGCGTCGGACCGCTTTGGCAGTTCAACGCCTTTGCCAGTATCCGGGCAGTTGTAGTCTTGCCGACCCCGCGAGGGCCTGAAAAGATATAGGCGTGCGCTACTTTATTATGCCCAAGGGCGTTTCTTAAAATGTGCGCTACCGGTTCCTGGCCGGTCAAATCATCTAAGGTTTGCGGTCTCCACTTTCTTGCTAAAACCAGGTATGGCATAAAACCTCACAAAAATTTCTTTGCTGCACGCTTTTCCATACCCGGGGACCGGCCATATCAGATCATTGCTCATAGCTTATGGCATTTGAGGATTTTCCCTGGCCATTCGCTTTGAGCTATCATAGGGCCGGCTTGCTGCGGCACCCAGACAGAATGCTTACCGGTGCTTCCTTCCGGACCTGGCGGAGTTCACACTTGCCTGCTGCGCAGGGCCAGCCCCCGGATACGGAAAAACAATGTGGCGGAGAGGGAGGGAGTCGAACCCTCGATGAGTTTAACCCCATACACGATTTCCAGTCGTGCTCCTTCGGCCACTCGGACACCTCTCCATAGGATCAACAATAAAAGTAAACTTTCACTGTCAATTAATGAAATATTTTAGCATACTCTTATGCGGTATTGAAAATCCATTAGAGCTTTCAGGGTGGAGACCAGTGGAACCGGCCTCCATAGGATAACAGCTCCGGGAAGGAATCATGCGTCCTGGCCTCCGGTGTCCACGCCCTTTTTAAAAACAGTCCGGCAAACTCCTTAAGCTCCTCTGGGCCGACTTCGTTCGAGGCTGCAAGCTTACCATAGGCTCCGGCCGGGTCGTCATGGACAGCAATCGCGACTTTCTGAACAGCATTTGTCAAGCGGCCTAACCTCTCGTCCACTTTTTTGGGAAAAATAAAAGCCATTAATCTTGTGAAAAATCCAACTAAGGTGCTGTTGACCTTGATATAGTCGGTGGTAGTTGAGTCTACTGTCACTCCTGCCTCACTGATATGCTCGGAATACGATATTATCATGACCATACGACTGTTGAACCTCATCTTTAGAATGTCGAAATAGCCCGAAATAAAATAGACCCTCCTGCCCTGGATGGAATTGACAAGCTCCATGTCCCCTGCCAACCCCGCAGGGTCGTCGACATGGATTAAGCCGTCAGGCCTGAGTTCTATTTTGTACAAGTCCAAAGACGGGTCGTAGATATGCGCGAGAAGCATGGAAAGACGCGGGTGATCTATGAGGAACTCATACTGCCTCAAACTGACCGGCAGACAAGGCAATTCCGACACGCGGGAAATGGTAGGCCTGGTTATTACCTCTTTCGCCCTAATGTCAATTTTTTCCAAAAGGCCTGAAATATCCGAGGCGTTAATTATCGAGGCCCGTACAAATACAAGAGCGAGCAACAGGGATGTTATCCTGAAATAACTCATGGCATTCAGAGAGGGCATCCGACAACGTTGTAAATGTGGGCCTCGGTAATTCCGACATCTATAATCAGGATAGTCTTATGCATCTTCAGGTTAAACATGTACTATTATACTATACGCTGGAGGTCTCACTTCCACTCGGTAAATTTCACTTTACGCCAACTTTAAAAAAAGAGCATACTATGAAAAAATTGAAAACATAGTAATTCAATGAGGCAATATATGGGATTCATGCCATTTACAAAAGAAAGATTGCACAACCATGCCTGCGCTTACAAAAGCACACTGTTTCCATACTTATCAGTGGCTCTGTTTTTTATCGTATGTTTTTTATCATCTCCCGTGCCTGTTTATGCGATAACCATAGGTAGTACAGCTTTGCCTGGAGCCACCCAATATCAATCCTATACCGCACCTGCTCTTACAGCCACAGGGGGTACTGCACCTTACACCTGGAGTGTTACCAGTTCTGATGCCACGTTACCCGAAGGCATGAGCATTAATGCCACCACCGGAGTCATTTCCGCGTCCAAGGTCGGCGGACAAGGCGCTTATCAGTTCCAGGTACAGGCCAAGGATTCAAGGGGGGTAACGGCTACGGCTCTTTTCACTATAAGCGTGGTTGCTGACAACACTTTTGGAGGGTGCAGCATTTTTCCGTCAAACAGCATTTTCCACCAACGGGTTGACTCGTTACCGGTTGACACCTCTCCTGCTGCGCCAATATATTCCGGATACCAGCCCAGCCACCTTCGGGTGTTTTTCGGCTCGGACACGACTCCATATCCTGACGGCATCCCGTTTTACAGGGTCCCATATAACCAGGCGCCAGTCAGCATGGCATTCACTCTTTATGGCGACGAGTCTGACGCGCCCAACGGGTGGTCGAGCAATTATGTCACTACTTATCCTTTCCCCGCCAATGCCCCTATTGAGGGAACGGCCAATGATGAGGCGCTCGGTGGGGATGGCCATGTCCTGATTTTGCAGACTGCCGGCGGCGGCCAGCCGTGCAAGCTATGGGAAGTCTGGCAGGGAGTATATAACGGCAATGGAACGTGGAGTTCATCCAACGGAGCATACTGCGGTTTGGTGACTCACCCTATAAGATTCACCCTCAATCACATGCTCAATGACTATGTGTGGCCTGCAAGACACACCGCGGGGACGGGATATTGCGTCAATTCAAACGGGACAGCTGTCGGCAACTCGCAATTGTCGCAAGCGTCACCCCCTGCATCCTGTGTCATGACAGGGCCGGCTGGTGAAATATATCGTCTGACATCAGCCGCCTATGCCACCGCCATGTCTACATGTCCGAGCAGTAGCAACCCGCAGTCGAATGTGATTCTTACGGCTATGCGCCAGTATGGGATCATTCTTGCCGACAATGGATTGACCGGCGGGATTATAGGGACGCCAGACGCACGGTGGAATGACACCGATCTGTCATGCATTACAAACTTCACCTTGTCCAAGTTCGAGCCTGTTAATGTCAGTTCTGTCCAGGTAAGTGCCGATAGCGGGGAAAGTA
Source organism: Dissulfurispiraceae bacterium (assembly GCA_050011415.1). Lineage (GTDB taxonomy): Bacteria > Nitrospirota > Thermodesulfovibrionia > Thermodesulfovibrionales > Dissulfurispiraceae > JADFXI01. The sequence continues at coordinate 4,147 of JBEKJD010000080.1, forward strand.
ACCAGATGACAAACGGCACTTGCGGCAGCATCAACGGCGGGTCCATGACAACTGTGCCGACCAACAACCTGTGCAGTACCGGGACGCCGTCTGCAGTAAGCGGGAGCGGCCCCTGGTCATGGACATGCGCCGGCACAAATGGAGGGACTACTGCCAGTTGCACAGCCAACAAAATCACAATCAATGAATATGCCACTCCAACGGCCAACAGTAATCCATGGCGCATCACGGCAGGCTCTGACGGCAACTTGTGGTTTACCGAGCGCAGCACTAACAAAATTGGGAAAATTACTACTGCCGGGGCTATTACCGAATATGCGATACCAACTGCCAATAGCTTACCTACCGGCATTGCGTTAGGCCCGGACAATAATTTATGGTTTATTGAACAAAACGGCAACAATATCGGACGGATAACGGTTGCCGGGGTTATGACCGAATTCCCTATTCCTACGGCAAACAGCAGCCCTTGGGCTATCGCAGGCGGCCCTGACGGCTACATATGGTTTGTCGAGCGCGGTGACAACAAAATCGCCAGGATGACTACCGGCGGCTCGGTCACTGAGTTCTCAATACCCACAGCCGGCAGCATGCCTTCAGGGATAACCGCCGGGTCAAGTAACAATCTTTGGTTCACTGAAGAAATAGGCAACAATATCGGGGAAGTCACAACAACGGGTTCGGTTACAGAATTCCCAATGCCAGGATCATCGGGCGAACCTTTTGGCATCGTTGTCGGACCTGACGGTAACATATGGTTCACTGAACTTGGCGCAAACAAAATCGGGCGGATGACCTCAGGCGGGACAATCACAGAGTTCCCTGTTCTCACAGCCGGCAGCGAGCCGGCTGGGATAACGGCCGGCCCGGACGGCAACCTATGGTTTGCTGAGGAGTTGGGCAACAATATCGGGAAGATCACAACAGTGGGGGTTGTCGATGAGATTGCGATTCCGACGGCTGGCAGCGCACCAAGCAGTGTTGCTTCTGGCTCCGACGGCAACATATGGTTCACCGAAGAAACAGGCAATAACATTGGGCAGATAGTACTCTCTGTAACCAGAGTCTATGTTCTTTCAGTTACAATGGCCGGGACTGGTGGTGGCACGGTCACAAGTTCCCCTGCAGGAATCGATTGCGGCTCTGCATGTTCATTTTCATTCAACACCGAAACGGCGGTAACGCTCTCGGCCGCAGCATCTACAGGTTCGGTCTTTGCCGGCTGGTCTGGAGGCCCCTGCTCCGGATCTGGCAGTTGTGCTTTTTCCCTTAACAGTAACACAGGGATTACCGCGACATTTAATACATGTAGCGAAACCATCTCAACATCAGGCCAGTCTTTAGGCGCCGGGGCCAATACGGGCAGCGTAAGCGTGACAGCCTCCTCAGGCAGTTGCTCCTGGGTCGCATCGAGTAGTGAGCCATGGATAACTATAACTTCAGGCAGTAGCGGAACAGGCAGCGGTACAGTGGACTATTCTGTGTCAGCTAACATAACTTCAAGTTCAAGGGCTGGGACACTAACCATAGCAGGGCATACATTTACCATCACGCAGTCGGGCCAGGCGGCCAGCGGCATCGTAACTGTAGGGGGCGCAGGTACTTATTCCACGATTCAGGCTGGCTATAACAATGCTTTGACCGGGAATACTATTGAGGTCCAGACAAGTACATTCCCTGAGAATGATATTTTAGGCAGTAATATATCAGTTACCCTTATAGGCGGGTATGATAGCAGCTTCACAACAAGCAGCTTAAATTCGACGATTTCAGGGAAACTGACAATAAGCAACGGGGCAGTGACTGTAGGGAATATAACAATTCAATAAAGGATAGCGGATGTAGGTGAAGGGAATCCGGTCGTTATTAGTATAGGTGCTGCAGTATGGCAAACACAGGGAATGCACTGCATTGCAAGAATTTTCACTGCAATTTATTATCCTTGAGTAGTATGTTCGCGAGGAATACTACTTGTTCCGTATCACTCTTCCCTGACAAGCTGCTCGACATAGCTATTGACCGGCGCCTTTCTAATTCCATCCGGAGTGCCGGTTTGGGCGATTCTGCCATGCTCATAAATGATCACTTTGTTTGCGATTGCAGATGCCTCGTCGAAATCATGTGTCACCATTATCACAGGAATATTGAATTCTTTTTTGACTTCTATCAGGAAACGTCTCATCTCTATTCGTAGAGGCCGGTCAAGTGATGAAAAAGGTTCATCAAGCAGGAGTACGCTGGGCCACCGTATCAGCGCCCTCGCAACAGCTACCCTCTGTTTCTGGCCGCCGGATATCTCATCAGGGTATCTGCCTTCAAGCCCCGCAAGTTTGAATGCGCTGATCATTTCCATGGCCCGCTCCATTTTTTCATGCTCAGGAGCTAACGGCGCGCCATAAAGAATATTTCCGATAACTGTCATGTGTGGAAAAAGTGCGAGGGTTTGAAAGACATAGCCAAAGGGACGGTCCTGCGGCGGGATATCAGTTCTCATCGAACTGTCATAATATACTTTATCATCAAGGCTGACGCGTCCATTGTCGGGCTTCATCAGGCCGGCGATTAACTGGAGAGTCATGGACTTGCCCATTCCCGAGGAACCGAAAAGAACAGCCAGTTCATTGTCGATATCCCATTTGATATCAAGATCAAATCCGTTGACCTTTTTTTCAAGACTCACCTGCAGCCCCATCAGATAATCCTTTTTGAGTATTTGTTGGCGATGTACAGGAAAATGCCTGACATAACGGTCAAAAGAACAACCATTAAATGGGCCTGCGACCAATCCCCGCTGCCTGCAAGACTGTAGATCGCTATAGGCATTGTGTTTGTTTTCCCCGGCAGATTCCCGGCGAGCATGAGTGTTGCTCCGAATTCTCCCATGGCACGGGCAAAGGACAACACTGTTCCGGCAACTATGCCGCGTTTTGCAAGGGGCAGAATGACTTTCAGGGCCGTGCCTAATTCAGAATGCCCCAGCGTGTATGAGGCATTGATGAGATTTGTGTCCACAGATTCGATAGCCGCCCTTGCAGTCTTTATCATGAGGGGCAGGGCCACAACATAAGAAGCAAGGACGGCTGCGTACCAGGTAAACATGATACTCCAGCCGGTCAATAAATAGAGATGTTTCCCGAGGAAACCATTTCTTCCAAAGATGATAATCAGATAATAACCTGTGACTGTTGGAGGGAGCACCAGCGGGATTGTGAAAAGGACATCGAGACGCTCCTTGCCGCTGAATGTCCTGCGCGCAAGAAAGTACGCGACAGTAAGCGCCGTAGATACAACTGCCACCTGTAAAGAAAGACGTATAGAAAAAAGGACCGCGTTGTCCATAAACAGCCTACTTTGCCGCTTTAAAACCGTATTTCTGAAGTATCTTTCGGCCTTCAGGCGATAGCAATAGTGCAATAAAGGCCTTTGCCGAAGACTCGATCTTTGTTGCCTTGACCACAGCGACAGGATAGATCACCGGTTTGTGGCTCGCTTCAGGAGCAGTTGCAACTATTTTCGTTTCCTTTGGCCGTGCAGCGGCATCAGTTGCATACACGACACCGGCGTCAACTTCACCGCGAGCAACGTAATCGAGCACCTGCCGCACGTTTTCAGTGAAGATCAATTTGTCTTTTACCGCAGCGACCATATTATAGTACGTTAAAACTTCTTCTGCATATCTTCCGGCAGGCACAGTCATGGGATTGCCCACAGCAATTTTCTTAATGGTTTCAGATGCGAGGTCGGCAAACGATTTTGTATCTGTCCCGGAATTGAGAGGGACTATAAGCACAACGCTGTTGCCGGCAAAGTTGACCCTGGATTCGGACGCAATCAGGCCCTTCTTTTCAGCGTCGTCCATGTCCTTCTGTGCCGCAGACGCAAAGACGTCTACAGGAGCTCCGCCCTCTATTTGTCTCATTAAATCTCCTGACGCGCCGAAATTGAATATTACTTTTGCGCCTGCATTTTTAGTCTCATAAAGTATCCCTATTTCCTCAAAGGCATTTTTCAGGCTTATAGCCGCTGAAACAATTATCTCCTTCGGTGGTTCGGCGAATGTGAGCGCCGGCGCGGAAAGGGCTGCCATGGCAATAAACAGCAAGAGTATTTTTTTTAACATCAGTCGGTCCCCTCCGTATACATAATCAGGCAACTCCCAACATCACACTTGTAGCTTTGACAATTGCATATGCTTCATCACCCGCTTTCAACTCCATACGTTTCACGCTTTCATCGGAAATGGTTGACGTAATGGTGTCGCCTCCTCCGATATCGAGCACAATCTCGGCCATGACCATGCCCTCTTTTACTTTCTGCACCGCGCCTTTAATAATGTTTCTTGCGCTTATATTTGCATCCGCCATTCCTTTTCCAATGATCACCGAGCTGGCTTTGATAATGGCATATGCCTTAACGCCGCTTTTCAATCCCAAACGGTCAGCGCTCTCGTTGGTGATGATCGATGAAATCGTGGTCCCCGATTGGAGCATGAGTTTTATAATTGTCACTACCTGGCCCTTCTGAACATTGCTGACAGTCCCTTCCAGCATATTTCTCGCGCTGATCTTCATTGCATGACCCTCCTTTAATTGTGCGTTCCCGATTCGACTGCGACCCGCCACTGAATACTATAGCACTGGTGTTATTGCCGCGGTCAAATAGGGACAGCGGCACGTGCAGTATTGCAAACAGATATTTAATAACGCGCCCGGGAATTACCGCTTGCAACACCCTTGCAAAAGCGTTAGGCCATAATGTATATTACGCTTCAGGTATGAACATTTCAAGCAGGAACATTAAATCTTCCGATAAACGGGAGACGTTATGCCCTTCTCTCCGAGGCCATATCTGGATCGAGGGAAGCGAAGGCACATTTCTCGGTTATGGAAGGATAGCTCTCCTTGAGCGGATCCGCGAATACGGCTCCATCACGAAAGCGGCAAAGTCGCTGGAAATGCCCTACCGGAAGGCATGGTTCCTTATTGATTCTATGAACCGGCAAGTGCCTGAGCCATATGTTGTGACTTCTGCCGGAGGCAGGAAGGGCGGAGGCACCCTGATCACACCTGAGGGTGAAAAAGCAATCGCAGTGTTCTGGAAAATCCATCTAAAATTACAAAAATTTTTAAAACGCCAGGCTGACGCTGTCAGCTCCATACTGTAAACAGGCGGGAGGTAGTTTGTGAGTATCAGTGTTATTATTAACGGCATTCAAAGAATTGTCGAGGGAGAGAAGACCATCCTTGACGTCTGCCGGGAGTCGGGTATATTCATCCCGACCCTGTGTTACGATGAAAGACTTGAGCCTTATGGAGGATGCAGGCTATGCCTCGTTGAGATTAAGGGCATGGCCAGACCTCTTGCAGCCTGTACGACACCTGTTCAGGACGGCATGGAGATCGCCACTGAAAGCGAAAAGCTGACCCAGCTTAGAAGGACCACACTCTCCCTTATTCTCTCGAACCATCCCGATGATTGCATGTGCTGTGAAAAGGCCGGGGACTGCGATCTTCAGGAATTGGCCTATATGTATAATGTCAGACCCGGCGAGTTCGAGGGCGAGAAATGGGACCTGCCGATACGGGAAGACAATCCTTTCATAACCTATGAGCCGAATAAATGTATTTTATGCTCGCGTTGCACGCGTATCTGTAATGAAGTAGTAATGGCTGGAACAATAGATCTTGTCGGAAGGGGCTTTAATTCGATGCCGGACACGGCCTACAGAAAGCCCCGGACACTCGAAAACTGCGAATTCTGCGGGCAGTGCGTCTCCACCTGTCCGACTGGAGCACTGACGGACAGAAGGGGCAGGGGCCAGGGGCGCTCTCCACAGATGAAAAAAGTGAAGACCACCTGCTCATACTGCGGCACGGGATGCAATTTCTTCCTGAATGTGAAAGACGGTAAGGTTGTAAAGGTGTCCTCCGACTACGATGCGCCTGTGAACAGGGGCAATCTCTGTATTAAGGGAAGATACGGGTATGAGTTCATTCACAGCGATGAAAGGATAATAACGCCGCTTATCAAAAAAGACGGAAGATTCGAGGAGGCCACCTGGGACGAGGCCCTTGGGTTGATCTCAGATAAGTTTAAGGAGCTTATTGATAAGTACGGGCCGGACAAAGTGGGCGCGTTTTCATCATCACGCTGCACCAACGAGGAGAACTATCTCCTTGCAAAGTGGGTCAGATGCGCAATTGGGTCCAACAACGTGGACAATTGCGCACGGGTCTGACACGCTCCTACTGTGGCCGGTCTGGCCACAAGCCTGGGAGCGGGTGCAGCTACGAATTCATTAAGTCAGATGCCGGACATAGACACTCTATTCCTGTTTGGTTCCAACCCAACAGAGGGGCATCCGATTGTGTCCTTATGGCTCAAAAAAGCGCTGCGCAACGGAGCGAAACTTATTGTCGGAGATCCCAGAAAGACCTGGATGGCGAAACGCTCCGACGTATGGCTGAATCTCAAACCTGGAAGCAATATCGCCATATTGAACGGTATTATTAATGTCATTCTTGAAAACGGATGGGAGAACAGGGATTTCATAGCCAAAAGGACTGAAGGTTTTGATGAACTTAAAGCGAAGGTCAGGGAGTATGCTCTTGACCGTGTTGAGAAACTTACCGGAGTTTTAAAGGAAAATATAATTGAAGCGGCCCGTTTATTTTCGCGTGCCGGCAAGGCGATGATTGTCTATGGGCTTGGGGTAACCGAGCACATAACAGGGACCGAAAACGCTATGGCTATTGCCAATCTCGCGCTTGTCTGCGGTCAACTCGGAAGACCGTCGACAGGCATAATGGCCCTCAGGGGACAGAACAATGTCCAGGGCGCATCTGATCTTGGACCTTTGCCTGCTACGCTCCCCGGCTATCAAGCTGTTTCCGACTCCGGCCTCCGCGCGAAGTTCGAAAAGGCATGGAATGTTACTATCAGTCCCAAGCCCGGTCTCAAATCGGTCGAGATGCTTGATGAGTGCAGGAGGGGGAATTTCAAAGGAATATTCATCCTTGGGGAGGACCCGGCGCAGACGGACGCAGATCTCAACCACGTGAGGGGCGCTCTGGAAGCTACGGAGTTTCTCGTGGTGCAGGATATATTTCATACAGAGACAACCCACTTTGCCGATGTTATACTGCCGGGTGCGAGCTTTGCCGAAAAAGACGGGACCTTCACAAACGGCGAACGGAGGGTGCAGCGCGTGCGAAAGGCGATAGAGCCTGTCTCAGGCATGGCCGAATGGCAAGTCATCAGCAGGCTTTCAACCCTGATGGGATATCCCATGCATTACAATCATCCTTCGGAAATAATGGATGAGATCGCGGGCCTTGTCCCGATTTATGGCGGGATAAGCTATGATCGTCTCGAAAAGCAGGGGATACAGTGGCCGTGTCCGACAAAGGACCACCCCGGAACGGCTACACTCTACACAGATTTATTCTCAAGGCCGGGCGGGCTGGCCAGGTTTGTTGCGCTTGACCACAAGGGTTCCGGAGAAGCGCCGGACGAACGGTATCCTCTGGTGCTTATTACAGGGAGAATCCGCGAACACTATAACAACGGCTCAATGACCAGGAGGTGTTCGGGAATAGCGGAAATCGTTCCCGAAGAGATGCTTGAGATAAGCAGTGAGGACGCAGCGGCGCTTAAAATAAAGAACGGTGATTGGGTAACAGTCTCTTCAAGAAGGGGCGAGATAAAGGTAAGGGTCAAGGTATCAAAACGCTCCCAGGCAGGCAATGTGTTCATGACCTTCCATCACCGGGATGCACTCACGAATGTCCTGACTTCGGGATTCAGGGACCCGATTACGGGTACGCCTGAATATAAATCATGCGCAGTGAGGGTGACGAAGTAATATGCCGCTGTTCCGGCAAGGGAAACCACATTGTCCGGAATTTCGTCTTGCAGGCGACCGGGCTTGAACTGGTGCTCCTCTCAGGAGACTTCTTTTCAAGACTCCCATTAACCTGCCTCATAATTCAGTTTAGCTAATAAGAAGAACAGTTATGGTAGATTATATTGAATTCTTCGGGCCGGAGATGCTTTAATCATATGCAACAGTAAACGGTTGTATTCTATCAGGGGAGGGAGAGATGGATCATGGCGGCGTCAGCAATTATATGGCTCATGGCTATTGTTTTTTATGGGACCCGGATCTGGTATGGCTGCATGTAATATCCGATATCCTGATCGGGATAGCCTATTATTCCATTCCGGTTGCGCTCTTCTACTTTGTTTACAAAAGGCGTGACCTGCCCTTTTTCAAGATATTTATTCTTTTCGGTATCGTTTTCTTCTTATGCGGAACGACACATCTGTTTGCCGCATATACAGTATATGAGCCGATATACTGGTTTGAAGGAATAGTTAAAGCCTTCACAGCAGTCATCTCGATTATCACTTTTTTTCTTTTTATTCCGCTTATACCCGAGGCTATTGCCCTGCCGAGTTTGCACAACGCATTGGAAGAGATCAAAGGACTAAACAAAACATTACAAAAACAGTTGGAAGAGCAAATGGTTGCTGAAAGAACTAAGGCAGAGAGTGAATCCCGTCTGCGCACCCTGCTGCAAACTATCCCGGACCTGATCTGGCTTAAAGATAAGGACGGTGTCTATCTGTCGTGCAACGCAATGTTCGAACGTGCTCTCGGCGCCAGGGAAGCCGACATTCTCGGCAAGACCGACTACGACTTTTATGACAGGGAACTCGCCGATTTATTCCGTGAACATGACCGCAAGACCATGGCTACGGGCAAGCCCCTCAGTTATGAAGAATGGATCACCTTTGCTGCCGATGGACATCATGCCCTGGTTCACATCATAAAGACTCCAATGCACGATGATAATGGCAATCTTATTGGCGTTCTGGGCATCGCCCGCGACATAACCGAGCGCAAGAAGCTGGAAGACCAACTTCGCCAATCCCAGAAGATGGAGGCCATAGGCACACTTGCCGGAGGCGTAGCGCATGACTTCAACAACATACTCACAGCAATCATCGGCTTTGGAACTATGGCTCAAATGAGGGTCAAAGACGATCACAAAACAAGTGAATACATAGAGGAAATGCTTGCCAGCGCAAATCGGGCAGCGGAACTCACTCACAGCCTGCTCGCCTTTAGCCGGAAACAGACTATTATCCTGAAACAAGTAAACCTTAATGACCTGGTCAGGACCATTAATAAGATGCTTGTGAGGGTCATCGGAGAAGACATAAATCTGATAATCACGCTTATCAACAGAGAGCTTACGGTTATGGTGGACACAGGACAAATTGAACAGATATTGTTGAACCTTGCCACCAATGCGCGGGACGCCATGCCTGATGGAGGAACATTGACCATACAGACTGATATGGTCAATGTTGACAGCAGTTATGCTGAAGCTAATTTTTTTGAGAACACGGGAATGTATGCTCTGCTAACGGTATCCGACACGGGTATCGGTATGGACCGGAAGGCCAGGGAGAATATATTCGAGCCTTTTTTCACCACTAAGGAATTTGGCACGGGGCTTGGATTAGCTATGGTGTATGGGATAGTCAAACAGCATGGCGGCAATATCAATGTATACAGTGAACCCGGCAAGGGAACTACTTTCAGGGTCTACCTGCCGATGGTAAATGCGATGGAAATAGATAAGCCGGAGACTTCCGGGCATACTCCTTTAGGCAGGGGTGAGACGATACTTCTGGCTGAGGACGATGCCCGGGTCAGGAAGGTAGTAAAAGCATGCCTTCAGGAACATGGTTACAATACTATAGAGGCTGAAAACGGAGATGCAGCTGTAAGGATGTTTATAGAAAACAAGGATAAAATTTCAATGGTCCTCCTGGATGTTATAATGCCGATAATAAACGGCAGGGACGCTTATCAGGAGATAAAGAAGTTTAAGCCTGACGTAAAGACGATCTTTATGAGTGGATACACGCAAGATATTATTGCAAAAAAAGGGATGCTGGAGGAAGATGCTCATTTCATTTCCAAGCCTATAGTTCCGGACACCCTCCTTAGAATGATAAGGGAGGTCCTGGACAAATAGATATGCCGCTATGTATGGATTGGTCCCCGACTTTTCATTCAGGCAGTATTGTCTGTGACCCTCGCGACAATTCCAATTGAGTTTTGCATGAAGTTGAATAGTTCACCTGTCGGCAAAGGCTTTGAAAATAAATAGCCCTGTATGAATTGGCAGTTCAGGTCTTTGAAGGTAGTGAGTTGTTCCTGATCTTCAACACCTTCTATTATCATTTTCATTTCGAGGTTGTTTGTAAGTCCCTGGATTGATTTTAATATCTCACGGGCTTGCGTGTCGTCCTGAATATTTCTTGTGAATGAGGGGTCTATTTTCAATGCGTTAACAGGGAATTTGTGAAGATAATTAAGCGAAGAATATCCTGTACCAAAGTCATCAAGGAATATCTGGACTCCCAGGGCCTTCAAGTCGTGCAAAATATCGGACGCAACGAAAATATTTTCCATTATTGTGCTTTCAGTTATTTCAAGTCTCAGATTGCTGCTTTCAAAATGGGTCTCAGCCAGGATCTCGGAAACCATCTGAGGAAGCTTGCTGTTGAACTGCTTTGCCGAGAGGTTCACACTTACATACAGGGGAAGAGTATTTCGGAAATCGGAATTTAATTTATTGATATTCTCACAGGCATCTTTCAGGACTAATTTTCCTATTGACTCGATCAAACCGGTATACTCAGCCACGGGGATAAATTTGGCCGGCGGGACAAACCCCTGTTCAGGATGCAGCCATCTCGCGAGGGCCTCGAAACCGGAAATACGCCTGGTTTTTATATCCACAATAGGCTGGTAGTAGACTGAAAGTTCATTTCTTGCAAGGGCCTTGCGGAGATCATTCTCGAGATTCAGAGAGTCAAGTACCGCGGCATGCATGCTGACATCAAAAAGAGCATAGTTCGCCTTGCCGGATGTTTTTGCATTATACATGGCGATATCGGCATTGCGAAGAAGGTCCTGAGGGTTGTCTGAAGACATGTCTGACATAGCTATGCCTATGCTCGCAGATGTAAAGACTTCATGACCCATAAGATGAAATACGGATGGCAGGCTTTCACGGACCCTTTTGGCAATGCCTATGGCATCCTCTGAACTGACGAGGTCATCCAGGAGAATCACAAACTCATCACCGCCGAATCGCGATATTGTGTCCCCGGGTCTTGTGCTTTCGGACAGGCGCTTTGCAACAGAAAGAAGCAGCTCATCTCCGACAATATGCCCGAAGCTGTCATTGATCTTTTTGAAATCGTCAAGGTCAATAAAAAGGACTGCAAACAATAAATCTTTCCGTCTTTTCCTGTGATCGTAAAGGTTTTGAATACGGTCGAGCAGCAGTACCCTGTTTGGAAGATTGGTGAGGGCATCATATAAAGCCTGATGTACAAGTTCCTGTTCAAGTTTTTTCCGCTCGGAAATGTCCCGGACTACATGGATGATTCCGGTTATGTCTTTTTTCGAATCGACGCGGGGGGTCACCCGTATTTCGATGAATTTGTTCAGTTTGGGTTCGAACATCTCGGTAACAGTATATTTTCCTGTTACAAGACATTCGCGTCCCGGACATTCTGTATGTGGCTCCTGCCGCCCGTGGAAGTGCTCAAAGCATTTGCCTTTGCATATCTCCGACAGGACTACATTAAGATTTTCCTGCGCCGCAGCATTTGCCAGAACAATATTGAATTCACGGTCGTGAATGGTTATCATGTCGGCAATGGAATTGAAGGTGTTCTCCCAGTCCTGTTTGGCCTGGCGCAGGACTTCTTCAGTGACCATCAGCTGGCTTGCGTATGCTTCAAGTTTCAGAATGTAATTCGCATTGCGGTCAACGGTTTCTTTGAGTGGAGTAATATTGACAAATGCGGCAACTGCATAAAGAAGGGCGCCTTTAGAGTCATATACGGGATACCCGGTGACTTCAAGATAGACACTTTTGCCATTACGGCGTATCTCCATGTCATCGACTGATGTGGTTTCTCCTGAAAGGGCCCGAACTAACGGCATTTTCGTTTCCGGGTAGGGCTGGTCGGTATAAGCTATGTATGCATCGAAAGTTTTAATTAACTCAGTGGCATTATTGTCATCCGACAGACGATTGCCGAGTATTTCCCGGGCCTTTGTATTTGCATAATAGAGTTTTCCATCAGCATCAAGAACAATGATTCCTATCGGCAAGGTCTCTAAAAATTTGAAAAGTTCCGATTCTGCCTTATCCGGCCAATTTACCATTAACTTTAAAATACTATAACTTAACAGGTCAAAGCAAGAAAACTAATGATGAGACCCGGATTTGAGTTATAATTGAGCATGCAATCAGGAGAAGACATGGCCTGGAAGCGCCTCGAAGAAGCTGATCCGGATATTGTCTGTAAGAATGCGGCAGTTGGATTCGATACGGCAACAGGACGGTACATTCTCACAACCTGCGGCATGGACTTTTTTATAGCTCCCGGAGAAAAGCTGATAGAAAGCATTGCATCCGATGCCTCTCTTCTGTTGGGCAAGCTCAGCTATTTTTTCAGACTCTCGGTCCCGTGGTATCTGACCAGCGCCAAAGATATCCCATTATCCGCCAGATTGGTGAAACCTGATAATCTGAAAGGAGGGCATCTTTTTTTCAGGGGTTCTCATGTTATGCCTCTTGACAGGGTGGCAGGTAAGTATGCCCGGGATGTTGAAGGCTTTATGATGAAGTGCGCCCATTTTGGCGGAACGCCTCAGCAATACGGGGATGCCGCGTTTGCGCTGTTTCCATTTCCGAGAATCCCTGTGACCATTATCTTGTGGACTGCCGACGAGGAGTTTGATGCGCGGGTTGAACTGCTGCTCGATACGACCTGCGAGCTTCAGGCGCCGATCGATATCATCTGGTCTATTTCAATGATGAGCCTGCTGATGTTGTTGTGATTATCCTCTGGACAGGAAAAGGAGCAGCGACCTTGCAATAGAGAAAAGGCGGAGATAGCGTTCATCGCAATAATCTTTGTAGGTGTAGGCAAAAGGAACATAATGCTGTTTATCTTTGCTGAATGACAGTGTTACCTCGGCAAATATTCCGTCAGTCAGATATATCCTGTGAGAATAGTCCTTTGTCGAGGCTAACACGAGCTTTGCGACTGTCAGGTAGCCGGGGTCTATGTTTATTGTCCTTTTTCCGTCTCGCGATAATGTGTTTTCGATTTCACAGGTTTTCAGCTTTCCTGCCGCAAGCTGGTCCTGCTCCATCAGCTTTCTGAAAAAAATAAAACGGCGGTAAATCGGCCCACCCAGTTCCTCTTTATAATGCTCTGAAAAATCCCATTGTATCGCAGGGCTTTCCATTACTGCTTCTCCGAAACATTCTTCGAGACAGCCCAGGGCTTTGATATAAGTGTCCTCTTTTGAGAAAAGTGCTCCGGTAAGTAGGAGAGCTTTTTCAGGAGGGTAGGGGACTCTGCGCCTCATTGTCAGTTATTCGTTTTCGAGGATTGTAAGTGAGGCCCTTACATCAGGGGAATCCCATTTGAGGGGACCTACTACATGTTGTTTGACGATGCCCTTTTTATCTATTAGAAAGGTTTCCGGCACGCCGGTAATGCCATAAATTTTAGCTACGTTGCCGGTATCGATAAGTACTGGAAAGGCAAAACCGTTTGCCTTCATGTATGCAAGCGCCTTTGCCGGGTCATCGTTGTACAGCACCGAGATAAAAAGCAGCCTTCTGTTGCCTTTTTCGCTATTGATCAGATTCTGGATAGAGGGGAGTTCTTCTTTGCAGGTATCACACCATGAGGCCCAAATATTGAAAAGGACTACTTTACCCCTCAGGTCCGCAAGCTTCCATAGCCTGCCGTCGGTGTCTTTCAACTCGAAGGGAGCGGCCTCAAGTCCAACTGCAACTTTTCTACCCGGATGGTCCAGGTTTTTTGAAAGGAATACAACACCGATAATCCCGAGAACCAAAACAAGTGCAAGAATAATGCTCCTGGATTTCACGAATGTGTTAATTTACTGAAACCAGCATCGGATTCTCGGCTTCTTTGAAGATAACCTTATCATTCTCCAGCACTACCTTTATCACAGTAGTGTCCCTGAACCTGTTCTTGATCAAGTCTTCGGAAAGAGGGTCCTCTATTTCGCGGTAGATCGCCCGCCGCATAGGCCTGGCTCCATATGTGGGCTGATAATATTTGTTGAGCAGCCAGTCCTTTACCTCGGGAGCAACCTCGACAGTCAATGCGTGCTCGGCCAGTTTCTTGTTGGTTTCCACAAGCAGCAAATCGATTATAGACAGCAGGTGTTCCTTCATCAGCTGATGGAAGACTACTGTCTCATCGACACGGTTCAGGAATTCGGGATTAAAGGTTTTCTTGAGCTCTGACAGTACGTTTTCTTTGATTTTCGCATAACTGTCTGTAGAAGATGCGCTGTAAAAGCCAAGCGGTGTGGCCTTTTCCAGGATTCGCGCACCGAGGTTGGATGTCATAACGATAATGGTGTTTCTGAAATCAATCTTTCTGC
>JBEKJD010000081.1:0-11285 GCA_050011415.1 Dissulfurispiraceae bacterium
TGTTTGCGTACCAAAGCAGTTCGCATTCTTCAGCCATATGAGGCCGGTCAGGTTGTCGGTTATGGTCCCGTTGCTATTGTCCGTAAACCTCGGACTGGGCCATGCAACTCCTTTCTCCAAATTTCCGTCATCTCCTGTTGCATATGTCGTAGTCTGTCCGGTTTTCCAGACAGCGGCGGGCGCGGATGACTGTCCGCCGCGCACCGGCCAAACATAGCTGCTATAGGAAGAGGACTTACCGCTGTAGCTCAGGATGCCATCGGACATAATGGCGCCCCACGCATCGCTTGTATCGTTCGCGTAGGTAGAAGACGACCAATAGAAAACATCCTGCGCGTTCGTGAAACCCTGTGAATTAAGCCATTCTGAGTTAAAGTTGCACGGTAAGCTTCCGCAGGTTTGTTCATTGTAGCCCTCATTTTCAAGGCTCTCGAGTTCCAGAATATCCGGCAGCCGCCAGTCCCCTGCTTTGGAACCATCACTGAGACCGCAGGCGCCGGAAGCAAGATTGTTACTCGATGTAAGTGCCCCAGTCCATGTTTGATCACCGAGGCAGTTTACATTCTTGAGCCATATGAGGCCGGTCAGGTTGTCGGTTATGGTCCCGTTGCTATTGTCCGTAAACCTCGGACTGGGCCATGCAACGCCTGACTGTGTGTTTCCGTCCTGACCGGTGCCGGTGCAGCTTATCACATTTCCCGAGCCGTCATAGCACTGCTTCTGCCCGGTCTGGGGCAGGCTTACAGCGTAAGAAAGAGATGCAAAGCAAAAAAATAGCAAAACCGGTAAAATAAATACAAACAACCCCCTCTTTCTTTTCATATCAGGCGCCTTCCACTTTTAAGCCTTCCCCATCAGTTCGTCGATTTTTGCCCCGATGTCTTTTGCCGCCATAAGCGAGGTCCCGACAAGTACTGCCGATATCCCGGCATCCATAAGTGTGACAACGTCATCCCTGTTTCTGATGCCGCTTTCGCTCACGACGATGCGGTCTGCTGGTATGTCTTTTTTCAGCCTCAGCGTTGTTGAAAGATCAATTTTTAATGTCTTAAGGTCGCGGTTGTTTATGCCTAGAATATCGGCCTTTACCATTAGCGCCTTTTCAAGGTCTTCTTCGTTGTGCACTTCAAAAAGCACCCCGAGATTTAATTCTCCTGCCAAATGCAAATATTCCTGTGCCTGGTTTCTTTCAAGAAGGGCGGCAATAAGGAGCAGGGCATCTGCGCCGTGGGCTTTTGATTCATATATCTGGTAATCATCAAAGATAAAATCTTTTCTCAAAACCGGTTTTGACGCGACTTCCCTGACTGTTCTCAGGTATGAGAGGCTGCCCTGGAAAAAATCTTCTTCAGTGAGCACGGACAGGGCGCTGACGGGTTTGCTTTCATAAAGCGAGGCTATTGCTACGTGATCAAAGCCGGGCCGTATAAGACCTCTTGACGGTGAGGCCTTTTTCAATTCGGCAATGAGCCGGATCTCTCCCCTCCCTGCGCTCAAAGCGCTCCTGAAGTCCCTGGCATCATTATCAGCATTTCTGATAATATTCTTTAACTCCTGCATGGAAACAGAGCTTTTTGCGTGCGAGAGGCGTACGGCTTTTTTTGTGATTATAGTGGTCAGGACATCCATGTACTGTGATTTTACTGCACTTTCTGAGCTAAAAACAAGGAAAGGAGAAGAAATCCAAAACGATATTTTATACAATAATAATGTTTTCCTTGACAAGCTTCAGCCCTATAAGGTATAAAAAAACGTTTGCTGTATAAAAAAAGACTACACTGAGGTAATAGATGAATCAGATGGTTCCAGGTAGTTTTGTGCCCTCCCGGTACTTACCCGTTCTAATATTTATGATAATAGCCTTCGTTTTTGGGTTCGGAGCCCTGCTGGTAGGCAATCTGTTCAGGTTGAAAAGGGATTATCCGGAAAAACTGATGCCTTATGAATCCGGGAACCCGCCTGTTGGAGAGCCGAGACAGCGGTTCAATGTCAGGTTCTATATAATTGCAATGCTCTTCGTTATATTTGATGTTGAAGCTGTTTTCCTGTATCCGTGGGCGCTTGTCTACGATAAAATCGGTCTCTATGCTCTGATTGAAATGATGCTTTTCATAGGTGTTCTGGTAATAGGATATGTGTATGCCTGGAAAAAAGAGGCATTTGAATGGGACTAAGAAGGGGAGGTAAGAGTACATGTTAGTGGCAACCGGTTCCGATGTTATCGAATTGGAGAAGGGATTACGGGTAATCCCGGGTGCAAATACAATAATAGCCAGTCTTGACTGGATCGTGGACTGGGCCAGACTGTCATCCTTGTGGCCCATGACATTTGGACTTGCCTGCTGCGCTATTGAAATGATGACGACTGGATCGTCACACTATGATTTGGACAGATTGGGAATAATTTTCAGGGGATCGCCCAGGCAGGCGGATTTTGTTATTGTTGCCGGTACCGTTACCAAGAAAATGTCCCCTATTATACGACGGGTCTATGACCAAATGGCTGAGCCGAGGTATGTCATAGCGATGGGGAGCTGCGCCTGCAGCGGAGGCATCTTCAATACATACAGCACTGTTCAGGGTGTTGATACTTTTTTGCCCGTTGATGTTTATATCCCGGGATGCCCTCCCAGACCTGAAGCTCTTCTCGAAGGGATCATCAAGCTTCAGGAAAAAATAAAAAAAGAACATTTCAAATGGAGCATGTGGAGGTAAAAAACAGGTAAAGGCAAAGGTAAAGGTAAAGAAAGTAAAACAAAGATTCTGTTTTAGCCTTAACCTTAACCTATACCTTAACCTGAATTAATTATGGAACCAAAAGATATTGCAGAGCTGATAAAAGACAGGTATCCAACGGAATTGAAGGAGATAAAGGAATTCCGGGGCCAGGTATCGGTTGTTCTGAAAAAAGACAGGATTAAGGAAATAATGCGGTACCTGCATGACACGCCGGAACTTTATTTTAATTATCTTGAGGACCTGTGCGGTGTGGACTATTTGGGCAAAAAGGAACCGAGGTTTGAAGTGGTATATCATCTTTATTCTTTGAGGCACAGGCACATGATACGTCTTAAGGCTGAGGTGCCGGAGGAAGATGCTTTGATAGACAGTGTTGTGGAAATCTGGGCCGGGGCTGATTGGCATGAACGTGAATGTTTCGACCTCTTTGGCATCACCTTCAAAGGCCATCCTGACTTGAGGAGAATACTTTTGCCCGAAGACTGGGAAGGTCATCCATTAAGAAAAGATTATCCGCTGCAGAGCGACCTGGGTGAAAAAGAATGGCATGGCTATAAAGAGATCATTGAAATCGCAGAAAAGAACAGGAAATACGAGGTCAGATAGATGCCGTCAATAGCGAAGGATACCAAGACAAAAGAGTTAACAATAAGCATGGGTCCGCAGCACCCTGCGACACACGGAGTTCTGAGGGTAGTGCTCGACCTCGACGGCGAAAGCGTAATTAAGTGCACGCCATATGTAGGCTATCTCCACAGGGGAGTGGAGAAATTGGCTGAAAACAGGACCTACCTATCGGCGCTGCCGTTGACCGACAGGCTCGATTATATATCCAGTATGAGCAATAACATCGGATATTGTGTGGCTGTAGAAAGGCTTTTCGGTATCGAGGTGCCGGAACGGGCCAAATATATCAGGACCATTATGGGTGAAATGACGAGGATCAGCAGCCATATAATCGGCGTTTCAACTCATGCCCTCGATATCGGCGCTATGACCCTCTTCCTGTATTCATTCAGAGACAGGGAAACATTAATGGATTTGTTTGAGATGACCTGCGGCGCAAGGCTTACTGTGAGCTATCCGAGGATCGGCGGTGTAAGAAATGATGTCAGCCAGGAGTTCCTCGACAAACTATACATATTCACCGAGGCATTTCAGGAAACGATAGAGCGGGAATATGAGACCCTCCTGAATGAAAACAGGATATGGAAGCAGCGCACAGAGGGAATCGGCGTCATAAGTGCCGAAGAAGCAATAAACTGGGGCTTGACCGGCCCTAACCTGCGAGGCTCAGGCGTGCCTTATGACGTAAGGAAATATGCCCCCTATGATGCTTATGACAAGGTACAGTTTAATGTGCCGGTTGGTAAAAATGGCGATGTTTACGACCGGTATCTCTGCCGCATGGAGGAATTGAAGCAGTCGAACTGTATCATAACGCAGTGTTTAGAGCAAATGCCCAGGGGCGCCATCATGGCTCCTGATGCCCCGAAATTTACCCTTCCGCCCAAAGACAGGGTGCTGACTGATATGGAATCGCTTATCCATCAGTTTGTTTTGATCACGAAGGGTCCAATCTCCGCGCCCGAAGGCGAAATATATGCGGCCACTGAAGTCCCGAAAGGCGAGTTGGGCTATTACATTATAAGTGACGGAAGCGGAAGACCCTACAGGATGAGGTTGAGGTCCCCTTCTTTTATCCATGTTTCCGCATTGCCGGTTTTTTGCCGGGACGCCCTGGTAGCTGACGTGATTGCAAATATCGGCACTATCGATATAGTGCTTGGAGAAGTCGACAGATAACAATGCTAAGTGAGAGAGCGGTCGCTGAAATTAACGGCATAAGAGACAAATATCAGGATGACCGTTCCTGTCTTCTCCCTTCGCTTTATGTTGTACAGAAAGAGAACGGCTGGATTAGCCCGGCTGCAATGGAAGCCGTAGGCGAACTGCTCACCGTGCCGAAATCGACTGTCAAGGGAGTGGCCACCTTTTATTCCATGTTCAGACACGAGACAATGGGCAGGCATCTTATCCAGTTCTGCACCAATGTAGCCTGCATGATTATGGGTGCAGAACGGCTCGTTGATATTTTAAAGAAAAAGTACGGCCTGGAGCCGAACGGCACTTCTGCAGACGGCAGGTTTTCCCTTGTTATAATGGAGTGTATCGGCGCATGCGGTACAGCGCCTGCAATGTTGGTGGACACGGATTTTTACGATAATTTGAATGAGTCTTCGGTCCTGTTTGCTCTGGAGAAGTATTCTTAAATATGGAAAAGTTTCTATTAAGAAATATCGGGAACCCCAATTCTGCCGACATAAAGGAATATATTAAGGCCGGAGGTTATAAGTCCCTTGCAAAGGCCCTTGCGGTAAAGTCCTCGGACATTATTGACGAGGTAAAGAAGTCGGGGTTGAGAGGAAGGGGCGGCGCCGGTTTCCCCACCGGCATGAAATGGTCCTTTGCCGCAGCGGACCAGAAGAAGCCTAAATATATTGTCTGCAATGCTGATGAAGGGGAGCCGGGGACCTTTAAAGACAGGCCCATACTTGAAAAGAACCCGCACCTTTTGATAGAGGGCATGTGTATTTCAGGATATGCGCTCGAGGCCGAATACGGATATATTTACCTGAGGGGAGAATACCCGCAGGCAAAGTACATTCTTGAGGCTGCTATAAAACAGGCTTATGACAATGGCTTTCTCGGGGATGATATCCTCCGCAAGGGAGTGAGGTTCCATATTGTTGTTCACCAGGGCGCCGGAGCTTATATCTGCGGGGAAGAAACAGCGTTGATCGAGTCCCTCGAAGGCAAGAGGGGACAACCACGTATCAGGCCTCCTTTTCCTGTCAATGAAGGATTCCTGGGAAAGCCTACGGTTGTCAACAATGTGGAAACGCTTGCCAACATTCCTTATATTGTTGAAATCGGATCTAACGAATACTCACATATAGGAAGTTCCGATTGCCCGGGTCCCAAGCTTTACTCGGTCAGCGGGCATGTTAAGAAACCAGGCGTTTATGAACTGCCGATGGGAATAAGTTTGAGGGAGCTCATATATACGCAATGCGGGGGCATTTCAGGAGATAAAAGCCTCAAAGCCGTCATCCCCGGCGGCATTACAACGCCGATCCTTCCTGCAGACAAGATAGACTGCCCCATGGACTATGTGAATATGCCCAAACACGGCAGCATGCTGGGCTCAGGTGCTGTTATGGTTTTTGATGAATCGGTCGACCTGGTGAAAGTGTGCCGCAGGGCCATAAAGTTCCTTGAGCATGAATCATGCGGCAAATGCACTCCATGCCGGGAGGGAGTCGGATGGCTGCGCAGCATTCTTGACAGAGTTTCATACGGTGAAGGCATGGCCGGCGATATCGACCTTTTGCTGGAAGTATCAAAAAATATAATGGGAAATACGTTCTGCCCGCTCGGAGACAGCGCCGCCGGTGTTGTGCAGAATTTTATAAAGCACTTCAGTCCGGAGTTTGAAGGTCATGTCGGTAAAACTGTGAGTGTAGCGTCATGATCGCAGTAAGGGTCAACGGGAAACAGATAAAGATGGAAAAACCCGTCACCATTCTTAATGCGGCGAAGATGGCCGGGATTAAAATCCCAACCCTGTGCCATCATGACCTGCTTGAGTCTTTCGGCGGATGCAGGCTTTGCCTTGTTGAAGTCGAAAAAGTACCGAGGCTGCAAACCTCCTGTACCGTGTATGTGACCGACGGCATGGTGGTCTGGACCGAAACTGACCGGGTAATCGAAGCGCGGAAGGCGATGCTGGAATTTCTGCTCATCAACCACGCCCTTGACTGTCCATATTGCGATAAGGCCGGAGAGTGCGACCTGCAAGACCTTGTTATGAAATATGGCCCTTCGTCGGGACGGTTTACCGAAGGGAAAAGGAAACATCCCGAGAGTTACGATGACCCGATTATTGTGCGCAATATGGAGCGGTGCATCTCCTGTACGCGTTGCGTCAGGATGTGTGCCGATGTGCAGGGCGCATCCGCGATTTCCATGGTCAACAGGACCAGCAAAACTTTTGTTGAGCCTTTTTCAGGCGGGCGTTACAACTGCGAGTACTGCGGCAACTGTCTCACTGTTTGTCCTGTCGGCGCTATAATGTCCAGGCTGCACAAACATACGTACAGGCCGTGGTATATAGAAAAGGATGTGGAGACTGTCTGTTCATTCTGCGGTGTCGGGTGCTCAATGACCGCTCAGGTGAGAGGCAATTCCATTATCCGGGTTGTTCCCGAAATAGGCAAAGGAGTCAACAAGGGTCTCTTATGCTGCAGGGGAAGATTCGGTTACGATTATATAAGCAGCTCCAGGAGGCTTAAATCGCCCCTGATCAGGAAGAACGGTGCGCTTCATGAAGCGACATGGAGCGAGGCCATTGCCTATGTTGCCGGGAGATTGCAGGAAATCAGGGACAAGAGCGGCGGCAGCGCTGTTGCCGGTATTGCATCGGCACGGTGTACCAATGAGGACAATTATATATTCCAGAAGTTTATGCGCGTGACAATGGGCAGCAATTCCATAGATTCGGTTGCAGCATTTGCATTTGCTCCTGCCCAGAAATATTTCGAGAGCATATTCGGACAGGGCGTAACAGTCAACCCTGTCAGCGGTATTGCAAAGGCTGACGGAGTTATCGTAATTGGAGGCGATCCCACGTCAATAAATCCTGTATTGGGACTTCAGATACGCGCTGCTTCACAGAAAAAAATTCCTGTCGTGACTATCGGATATGCTCCGGGACTGAAGAATTTCAGCACACAGAGGATATTGCCTGCTCCGTTCACTGATACCATAGTGCTTGCCGCATTAGTTTCCGAACTGTTAAGGAGAAAGCCGCCTTTTGTTGACAAGAGTTCCTTCGGGGAGATAATTGGTACAATAAAGCCGGTGTCTCCTGAGGAAGCGGAGAATGCCTGCGGGATACCCGCCGGGGAAATCACGTGTTGCGCGGATACTCTTGCAGCAATGGCCAACCCAGCTGTCATTATTGGCAGGGACATTATACATAGAACTGAGGGCCATACCAACCTGCTTCTGCTTGCTGCGCTTGTGCATCTGATGAACGGGCGTATTTATCTCTCCTCCGAACTTCCGAATGAGCGGGGACTGGTTGATATGGGGTGTGTGCCGGATTCACTGCCGGGCGGCAGGCCTGTCAATGTCGAGAGCTTCCGTAAGCGCTATGAGGAATTTGTCGGGGTGAAAATACCTTCCGGTCCCGGCCTGGGCCTGATGGAAATTATAGAGGGTGCGCGCGACGGGAGGGTAAAAGCTCTTTATGTAATGGGTGAAAATATCGCTTATGATATTCCGGACCAGACATATGTCGGGGAAGCACTGGACGAACTCGAACTGCTTGTTGTTCAGGATGGTTTCCTGACTGAAACAGCACAACAGGCGGATGTGGTTCTGCCGGCCCTTTCATGGGCTGAAAAAGAGGGCTCATATACAAATCTTGAAGGCAGGATGCAGCACCTTAGAAAAGTTGTAGTCGGGCAGGGACTTGAAGACTGGAGTATATTGGCCGAGATAAGCACATTGCTTGGCGTTGAGATGCACTATGCAGATGCAAAGGGCGTGCTGGCTGAAATAGCGAAAGTATCACCTCTGCATAAAGGTATAACTTATGAAGACATGGACGGCGGGCAGTGCATGTGGCCGTATGGGGGCGAACCGCTGCGCCATGATATTACTCTATCTGGCATCAGTGTGCCCGACATGAATTCCCTGCTGAAAAAACCTGAAAGGGACAAGATATATATTGGAGTCGAAAAGCCGCTTTTCCATTCAGCGAGTCTTAGCAGGAATTCCCTGGCGCTTAACAGCATTTCGGCAAAGACTTATGCAAAAATAAGCCGTGAGCTCGCGGGGAGGCTTTCCCTTGCCGACGGCGATTATGTTACTATTTCAACGTCCACGGGTTTGCTCGAACTGCCGGTGATGCTTTTTGACGGCGTGCCCGAAAATATGGTCCTGGTGCCTAATAATTTTGAAGGGGCCGGGGCGTATAAAGTTTTTGAGTGGAAAATTAACGAAACCATTAAAACACCGGAGTTTGACGGTATCGAGGTTTCGTTGAAAAAGATAGAGCGGATTACAGCGGAGGTATCAGCGTGAACGTAGTCGATATGGTGACCTCATCAGGGAATTTTCATTTCGTAATACAATTCATCATTATACTTGTCAAAATAGCGGTTGTCATCGCCGTGACCATGTTCCATGTCCTTTATGCAACCTATTTTGAAAGAAAAGTTATCGGGCATATGCAGGTGAGGCTTGGACCAATGAGAGTCGGCTGGCATGGGATATTGCAGCCGCTTGCAGACAGCCTAAAACTGTTTTTCAAAGAGGACATCATTCCTGCTGAATCGGACAAGACGGTATTCAAGCTGGCGCCTGTAGTGTTTACTTTCGCTGCATTGAGTTCCATGGCGGTAATCCCCTTTTATCAGGGGTTTGTAATAGCCGACATCAATGTGGGACTTCTTTTCGTCCTTGCCATGTCATCATTGGGGGCGTATGGGGTGGTAATGGCCGGATGGTCGTCAAACTCAAAGTATTCGTTCCTGGGCGGCCTTAGATCCACTGCGCAGGTCATCAGTTACGAGGTCTGCATGGGTATGAGCCTTATAGGCGTGATCCTGCTGGCAGGTTCAATGAACCTTTCAGAGATTGTTAAGGCACAGCAGCAGCACTGGTACGGCATGTTTCTGATACCCCAGTTCCTTGGTTACTTTGTATTCCTTGTTGCCGCATTTGCAGAGACCAACAGAACTCCTTTTGACTTGCCCGAGGCAGAGAGCGAGCTGGTGGCAGGTTATTTCGTTGAATACAGCGGGCTGCGTTTTTCACTGTATTACGCTTCAGAATATATCGGCATGCTTGTGATGTCGTCAATAGCCGTGCTCTGTTTCCTGGGAGGCTGGACCTTGCCGCCGTTCATTACAAACGTAGTCCCGGCGCTTCTGGTAGTGCCTGGGATAGTCTGGTTCCTGATGAAGGTTTATTTCCATATGTTCCTTTTCTACTGGATCAGGGCTACAGTCCCGAGGTACCGTTACGATCAGCTCATGGCATTGGGATGGAAAGTGCTGCTGCCCTTGGCGCTTATTAATATAGTGTTAACTTCTCTTGTGAAATTCTTTGTCGGATAGAGAATGAGGTAAGGCAATCATGGGAATGAAGAGTATTGTTAAAAAAGTTTTTCTGCTTGAGATCATAAAAGGCATGGCATTGACCTTCAGGATGATGCTTACCAAGCCTGTTACGAGGCAATACCCTGAGGAAAAGAGGGAGGCCTTCCCCGGATTCAGGGGGCTGCATGCGCTCGTAAGAAAAGAAGACGGCACTGCGCGCTGTGTAGGGTGCGGCCTGTGTGCGGCAATATGTCCTTCACGGTGTATCGATGTCTACACGAGTGAAGGCTCCGACCATAGCAAGGTTGTTGACCGGTATGAGATTGAAGTGCTCAGGTGCGTCTATTGCGGGTTTTGCGTGGAGGCATGTCCCTTTGGAGCGGTTGTGCTCACCGGGCATTTTGAGTATTCCGATTACTCCCGGGCAGCTCTTTTCATGGACAAAGACAAGCTTCTGGCAAATTGGGACAAATACATGGCCGGCAAGAAAGGTGAGGAATATTTTAAACATTTCTGGAGGCCGATGAGCGAGGACTTTAAAGCCCATGCGGACCAGGCGGTTTTCAGGGGTGTGGGTGTTTCATGCAAAATAAAGAGTGCCGCACCGGGGGGACACAGCGATGCTGCCTAAAGTATTTTTCGGATATTTTTCCATTGCGATGATAATTCTTTCGCTTCTGATCATAACGCGGAGGAATCCCGTTCATAGTATATTATGGATGCTGGTACTGTTCTTTCATATCGCAGGGCTCTATTTGTTTCTCGACGCGGAGTTTCTGGCAGCAGTGCAGCTGATATTATATGCGGGGGCGATACTGGTGCTCTTCCTTTTCGTTATCATGATGCTGAACCTGAAGAGAGAAGTGACTGCTGAGCGCTTTTCAGGGGAGTGGCCTGTGGCGGTTTTTGTCGTGGGATCGTTGCTGGTCCTCATTTTTATGGCAATTGCCACATTAACTCATGGTCCGCTCGGCAGGTATACCATAGAGGCTATCGAGTCCGGGACCCATTCCAGGGTAATCGGCGGGGTCTTGTATACGGAATTTCTCTTTCCCTTTGAAATAGCATCGCTCATATTGCTGGTAGCTGTGGTAGGCGCAATCGTGCTGGCCAAGAAACAGAAAGTATGAAGCAAGTGGAGGATTGATGGTACCTTTGAACTGGTATATAGGGTTAAGCGCAATAATATTTACGATCGGAGTGGTCGGGTTTCTTATCAGGCGCAATATCATGATCATGCTTATTTCCATAGAACTCATGCTGAATTCTGTAAATATCAGCCTTGTAGCGTTCAGCCATTATCTTCAGGATATGAGGGGCCAGATACTGGTCCTTTTCATAATCACCGTTGCTGCTGCAGAGGCGGCCATAGGT
>JBEKJD010000082.1:0-11256 GCA_050011415.1 Dissulfurispiraceae bacterium
GGCCAAGGGAAATTATTAATGCAATGACCAGCATTCAGAGCCAGTCCACATCAAATCCGTCCTCTATATCACAGAAGGCTGCTGTAGCGGCTTTGACAGGGCCACAGGAATTCGTATCTGTCATGCATACAGAATTCGACAGGAGGAGAAAAGTCCTTGTCGGGGGGCTTAATGCCATTGACGGTATCTCCTGCACTAATCCCACCGGCGCTTTTTATGCGTTTCCGAACGTTTCAAAGTTATTCGGGAAGAGCGTGGGCGCCAGACGGATAAATTCATCATTGGATGTGGCGACTTACCTGCTGGAAGAGGCGAACATCGCCCTTGTTCATGGCGGGGCATTTGGTGATGACAAGTATATCCGGATATCATATGCGACTTCAATGGATACCATAAGAAAGGGACTTGAGCGCATAGGGGATGCTTTGTCGAGGGTGAAGTAGCAAGGTGATGGAAAAGTTTCGTTCAGGATATGTCTCCTTGACCGGGAGGCCGAACGTCGGCAAATCCACGCTGCTCAATACCATTCTTGGAACAAAAATTTCTATTGTAACTCCTAAACCCCAGACTACGCGGAACCGGATTTTAGGCATAAAGACGCTGCCTGATGCACAGATAATTTTTATCGATACCCCCGGCATTCACAGGCCAAAGCACAAGCTCGGAGAGATTATTGTCAGGCAGGCGCGTGAGGCTGCTGCTGAAGTCGATCTTATCGTGTTCATGACAGAACCTGAACTGCCCGGCCCGGGCGATAAGCATATAATAAAGATGCTGCAAGACCTGCGTAAGCCGGTTTTCCTGGTAATCAACAAGATAGATGAGAGAAAGAAGCCGCAGATACTCCCTGTTATCGAGGCCTACAGCAGCCTTTATCCCTTTAAGGAAATAATCCCTGTCTCAGCGCTCAAGGGTGACGGTGTCGATCTTCTTATTAACAATGTCGTGCAGTATCTCCCCGAGGGACCCAAATACTACCCCGAGGATCTTGTTACTGATCAGATAGAGCGGTTTATGGTTGCTGAGGCAGTCAGGGAAAAGGCCATGCAGCAGACCGAAGAAGAGATACCACATTCTGTAGCTGCAGAAGTCATTCAATGGTCCGAGCGCAAAGACGGAGTAGTTTTTATCACAGTAAATATTTATGTTGAAAGAAAGGGTCAAAAGGGTATAATAATAGGGAAAGACGGCGCCAGATTAAAAGCTATAGGAACCGCTGCGCGTATCGAAATAGAGCAGCTTTTGGGAACAAAAATTTTTCTGGAATTATGGGTCAAGGTCAGAAAAGATTGGCGCAGTAATAACCGGATATTAAGTGAATTGGGGTTCAAATAATGTTTATTCAGATGAAGGTTGAGGGGCTCCTTTTCGATCCGCGGAGCGGCATGTATATTCTGCTTCTCCAGCAAGTGGACGGCAATGAGACTCTCCCGATCTGGATTGGAAAGCCTGAAGCCGATGCAATAGCCCTTGCGCTGGGTAAAGTTGTGACCCCCAGGCCGCTGACCCATGATCTGATAAAAAATGTTTTTGACGGGCTGAATGCCAAGGTAACAAGAATTGTTATTACTGAAATCGTCGATAACACATATTATGCCCTGATCCATGCAGATAACGGCAAGAAAGAGGTAACAGTCGACGCTCGGCCTTCTGATGCGGTTGCTGTGGCGCTCAGAGTGCAAGCCCCAATTTTTGTTGAAGAGCGTGTGCTTGAGGTGCGAAGGGCCGATGAACTGGAGGAATGGTTGAAAAACTTGCGACCGGAAGACTTCGGCAATATCATGTAATACAGGTCACAGGTAATAGGAAACAAATTATGATTCATAACCTATTACCCATAACCCATAACCTATAATCTGATGTTAAAGCGGACTCATGGCATTGTTCTCAAAAGTGCTGTTTTCGGAGAAGCAGACCTTATCGTTACATACCTTACGCCCCATTACGGATTGTTTAATGCCTTTGCAAAGAGCCCGCGAAAAATCAAGAGCAGATTCGGCAGCAGCCTTGAGCCGCTTACGTATGCGAGGATTTCTTTTTTCGGCAAGGAAGAAGCCGCTCTCCCGCGGCTGACCCAGTCTGATATCATCAAGCCCTTTCATGCGCTCCGCAATGATTTTAAACGTCTTCTTCAGGTATCCGAGATACTGGAACTTTGTCTCAACTTCCTCCCTAAAAGAGAGCCTGCCCCTGACATTTTCAAGCTGCTCCTGCAGATGATGACAGCGCTGGAATCCAACGCCGACAATAAATTGTTTTATCTTTTTTATAAAATGAGGTTCCTGAAGACCGCGGGCTACCTGCCGGGGCTATCCGTATGCGGCAAATGCGGGGCCTGCGCACAGTCTGAATATCATCATTTCTATATCGCTCAGGGGTCGGTCATTTGCAGCCGGTGTTATATAGGCCAGGGGGCCTCGATGCGCCTCTCGCGCAGTGCCCTGAGATTTCACGAAAGCCTCCTTAAGTGGGACCCATCAGCCATTTGCAGGGTCAACGCCCCGGGACATCTTGTGGAAGAACTCTCTGATATCATCGATGCCCACATCCGTTATGTGCTCGGCCCTTCAAGGTTTGCCGGCAAAACACCGGCGCGGCAATAGAAATAAAAGAACTACCATAGTCGCTTGCGGGCCGGGGTCAAATGCCAAGCCTGCCGCCTCTCGGTAATATTGCTATTCCGGAGGCTTGATCAATATGACAGCGAAAGCGGTCTTTATCAGAATCGAACCCAATTTGCTCGCGGTCGCTGATTACGTTTAATTTATCCACTATTACCCTGCGGAGCCGGCACCCTTTGTTGATGGTCACCTGATCCATTATGATGCACTCCTCTATTGATGCGTCATCCCCGATAGTCACACCGCAGTGGATAATGGAATTTCGTATCTTAGCATTCTTGATGATAGACCCTTCGGCAATGAGGCTGTTCTTTATTTGAGCGTCAAATATCTTGGTCGAAGGTCCTTCATATGCGGAGGGATGGATGGGCCATTTAGTGTTATGAGTGTCAAAGGACGGCGTATCGCTGATCAAATCCATGTGGGCGTCGAAATAGGAGGCTATAGACCCCACATCCCGCCAGTAGCCTTTTTCCTCGTACAGCTTCGTGCCGGGAATTACATTGGTTGCGAAGTCATAAGCAAAAACTTTTCCCGTACCGATCAGATTGGGGATGATATGGGCACCAAAATCATGCTCTTTTTTTTGCACGGCTTTCATAAGTGCATCGGCAAGCACATCAGTCCTGAATATGTAATTGCCCATGGATACGAAGGCCCGCAAAGGATCGCCAGGCATCGGCGCCGGATTTTCAGGCTTCTCCTGGAATCCGGTAATGCGTTTTTCACTGTCAGTCATGATGACTCCGAAGACTGACGCCTGTTCGAGCGGCACCTGACGGGCAGCGACTGTAACATAGGCGTCGTTGTTAAGGTGGAAGTCGATCATCTGCCTTATGTCCATCCTGTAAACGTGATCGGCGCCGAAAATAATCACATGATCGGCATTATGGTCTTTTACAAGATTAATGTTTTGGTAAACTGCATCGGAGGTGCCCTGGAACCACTCGGGTCCCTTACTCATCTGGGCTGGAACGACTGCTATAAAATGGTCATTTACAACAGAGGAGAAGCTCCAGTTTTTCCTGACATGCTCGATGAGGGATTGGGATTTGTATTGTACGAGGAGATAGATTGAATAGATATGAGAGTTAATCAAATTGCTGAGCACGAAGTCGACAATACGGTATCTGCCTCCGAACGGGACCGCAGGCTTCGAGCGAAAGACGGTCAGCGGGAAAAGCCGCTCGCCTTTCCCGCCGGCGAGAATTAAAGCAAGTACCTTTGGATGCGCCATTCAACTTCCCCCTTTCCCATGCTGATAAATCTCCTTCCGTATTCCCTCGTTTGCAGTCAGATTCTAATTTAAAGTGTAGCACCATGGCGCCGGAAGTCAACATTTGCACAAAATGATGTCACAGGCTTGACATCTCCACATTAACATCATTTCCTTCTGTGTGGAATGACACAGGACCGGCGGGTACTTGCGCGACAGGCATTATTCCGATTATCATTATGAATTGAAGAGCTTATACTTTTGAGGAGAATACTTGTTATGCCGGTGCTTACCGGTCTTGACAGCTTTGAAAAGAGGTGGCCGAAAGGGTTAAGAGGAGCGAGGGCAGGGCTCCTCGTGCACCCTGCTTCAGTGAACAGGAAGCTGGAGCATGCCGCAGACCTCTTCCTGCGATCACGCAACCTCACGCTGAAGGTCCTTTTCGGCCCGCAGCACGGTATCCGTGGTGAGACGCAGGACAATATGGTCGAATGGGAAGGCTTCATGGACGGGCTTACAGGATTGCCCGTATTCAGTCTCTACGGCCGCACCAGGAAGCCTGGGCCTGCGATGCTGAAAGACATCGACGTAATGGTTATCGATTTGCAGGATATCGGTTCGCGCTACTATACGTTTGTCTGGACCATGGAACTCTGTATGCAGTCCTGTCTTGAGAACGGCAAACCGGTAGTGGTTCTCGACAGGCCCAATCCTATCGGCGGCGCTCTTGTGGAGGGTCCGGTACTCGATGAGCAATGTGCATCATTTGTCGGACAACGGCCGCTTCCTGTGCGTCACGGTATGAGCGTGGGGGAAATCGCATCATATCTGAAACAATCATTTTATCCAGGTCTTGAATTGCACGTTATTCCCATGCGGGGCTGGCAGAGAATAATGTGGTTTGACAATACGAAATTGCCGTGGGTTTTGCCTTCACCGAACATGCCTTCAACAGATACCTCAACCGTGTATCCCGGAATGTGCCTTTTGGAAGGGACCATGGTCAGTGAAGGACGCGGCACCACTCGTCCCTTCGAGATTTTCGGCGCTCCCTATATAAATCCCGACAGACTTGTAAAAAAGCTCAATACATTTAAACTGCCCGGAGCAGTTTTCAGGCCCATGTACTTTCAGCCTGTTTTTCAAAAGCATGCAGGCGCACTTTGCGGAGGGGCGCAGATCCATATTACCGCCAGGGAGCGGTTCAGGCCTTTTAAGACAGGAGTTGCCGTCATTATGTCTATACTCGATCTTTACCCGAAAGATTTTCTGTGGAAGCAGCCTCCTTATGAGTATGAGACGGAGAAAATGCCCATCGATATCCTGGCAGGAACGGAAAGGCTCAGAAAGGAGATAGAAAAAGGAGAGCGACTCGACCGGATGGAAGCATGGTGGAGAGAACAGTGCCACAGCTTCCAGATGAATGTTAGAAGAAGATTCTTGCTTTATGCGTAAAGAGATCAATTGTTTTGTACCCGCTGCCGGTCTTGGCGAGCGAATGAGGCCGATTACCGATTGTATACCCAAGCCGCTCCTGCCGATATTGGGCATGCCGGTGCTGGGACATGTGCTCGAAAAACTATCCCGGCTCCCTGTGCGTCAAATCGGCGTCAATCTGCACTATAAAAAAGAAGCGATTATGGACTGGATAGAGAAATCGCCGTACAAGGATACGGTGCTTTATTTCCCCGAGGACCCCGTATTGGATACAGGAGGCGCGCTGAAGAACGCCGGACCGTTCCTGTCCGGCAGCAGCATATTTCTTGTTCATAATTCAGACATCCTGTCGGACATTGATTTGGCGAGGCTGCTGGACCACCACAATGCTTCGGGGAATATGGTGACGCTCGCTGTGCACGATTGCAAACGTTTTAATACACTTGCAGTGGACGGCAGGGGCTGTCTTAAAGGAGTGATAGCCAGGGGGTATCGGACTGATGTTTCAAAAGAACGGGTTGCTGCATATACCGGCATCGCAGTCTATGACATGGAATTCCTCAAGTTTCTCCCGGAGGGCAAATCCAGTGTTGTTGATGCCTGGATAAAAGCCGCGGCCTCAGGATGCACTATCGGGACGATGGACGTAACAGGGGCCTACTGGGCTGATATAGGGACGCCTGCCGCCTATGCCTCAGCTGTTTTCGATTCATTGCGGGCAGATGGCGAGACCGTTTATTTTCACCCTGAATCAGGCGGCTGTTCAGAAGCCAGGATCGATGGTCATAATGTGGTAGAAAAGGGGTGCAGTATCGGGCCGGGAGCTTCGCTCAGAAATTGTATTGTTCTGCCGGGGGGCGTTGCTGTTCGCGGAGCTTACGAGAACTGTATCATTGGACCGGATTTTGCTCTCTCATTTGTCGAATCCGCGACAGTGGCGACATTGGCAGACGGCGCAACGCTGATTGGCGTCGGCGGGTCTGACAGGAAATATTTCAGAGTGGAAAGGGATGGGGAAACAGCGGTGATGATGAAATGCGCGGCAGGCGATCCCGATTTCGCCCGGCATATAGAATACACACTTTTTTTCCGGAAATTCGCTTTGCCCATGCCCGGGCTCATAAGCGTGGATGCTGAAAAGATGAGCGCGCTTTTTGAAGACCTCGGGGACATTTCCCTGTATAGCTGGTTGAAGTGCCCGCGCACAGGCAGTCAGGTGGAGCGGGTGTACAGGAAGGCACTCGACGTACTGGTGACGCTCCACGGCACGGTAACCGATAATGTCGGCGAATGCCCTCTCCTTGCAAACAGGATATTTGATCATGATCACCTGCGCTGGGAGACCGCATATTTTATGGAGAGGTTTGTTGTTGGCCTGAGGTGTATGTCCATCCCGGATGCAGCTATGCTTGACTATGAATTCAATAGCCTGGCCCTGAAAGTCGATGCGTTTCCCAAGGCGGTTGTTCACCGCGACTTCCAGTCACAGAACATTATGATCACGCAAACTGAGAGTCCCGGGATTATCGACTATCAGGGGGCGCGGATGGCCCCTCCTGCCTATGATGTTGTTTCACTCCTCTGGGACCCGTACTATCGGCTGGACGACGCAATGCGGGCCGGTCTTATAGGCTATTATATGGACTGCATGAATGCCGGAGGTTCCGATGTTGCGAAGTTTATGGAAACGCTGCTCCCCTGCCGCTTGCAGCGCCACATGCAGGCGCTGGGGGCATATGGTTTCCTTTCTTCAGTGAAGGGGAAAAAATACTTTCTGAAGCATGTCCCCGAAGCCTTGAGAATGCTCAAGGAAGAGACGGCCCTGGCCGGTGATGAGTACCCGGCGCTATATGCATTGGTAATGAAATTGTGAGATAATAATTCATGAGTAAAAGCCTGCAAGCCATAACTGATAAACTCCTTGTATTCCGCAGGGAAAGGGATTGGGAACAGTTCCACACGCACAAAGACCTCGCAATCTCCATTGTCCTGGAGGCAGCGGAATTATTAGAGGAATTTCAGTGGAAAAACGACGGGGAGATAAAGCGCTATCTGCAAGAGGGCGGATTGTCCCGCGTCAGCGAGGAGATTGCCGACATTGCCATTTATGTTGCGATTCTCTCTCATGACCTCGGCATAGATCTGCTTGAGGAGATGGAGAAAAAGATCAGGAAGAACGAGGAAAAGTACCCGGTCGGGAAATCAAAGGGATCGGCAAAGAAATACGATAAACTGTGAGGTAATGGAAGACAGGAAAAGGAGAACAGTATGAAGGTTTTTGAGATCAGGGACAATTTCGGCATCGATAACCTGGTACTCGCCGAGCGTCCTCAGCCCTCGCCCGGCCATGGACAGATACTTGTGAAGGTGCGGGCAGTATCTGTCAATTACCGGGACCTTCTGGTTGTAAAGGGCCTCTACAATCCAAAGCTCCATTTGCCCCTTATCCCGTTCTCGGACGGAGCCGGGGATGTCGTTGCTGCCGGTGATGGCGTTTCACGGGTAAAGGTCGGCGACCGCGTTGCAGCCATCTTCATGCAAACCTGGCTATCCGGTGAACTGACCGAGTCCAATGCGAGGTCTGCCTTGGGCGGGGGAATCGACGGAATGCTGGCTGAGTACGTGGTCCTTCATGAAGATGGCGTCGTACACATCCCCGAGCACTTATCCTATGAAGAGGCTGCCACGCTCCCCTGCGCGGCCGTTACAGCCTGGAATGCTGTCATTGAGGCGGGACTGAAATTAGGAGAAAACGTGCTGGTGCTCGGAACAGGCGGGGTCTCTCTTTTTGCGCTTCAGTTTGCCCAGCTTGCCGGAGCAAATGTGATAGTCACGTCCAGCAGTGACGAAAAACTAATGAGGGCACGCCAACTCGGGGCTAAGGGCTGCATTAACTATAAGAAAGAGAGCGACTGGGACCAGCGGGCAAGGGAGCTTACGGGAGGAACGGGCGTGGATCTTGTAGTAGAGGTAGGAGGCGCCGGCACCCTGACACAATCCCTAAAGGCCGTCCGCCCGGGAGGACGAATCAGCTTGATCGGGGTCTTGACGGGGACTGCCGGGACCATAAATCCTCTGCCGATTGTCATGAAAAAGATCCGGATAGACGGTATATTCGTTGGTTCACGTGAGGTATTCGAGTCGATGAACCGGGCTATCAGCCTGCACCGCCTGCATCCCGTGGTGGATCGTGTCTTCTCCTTCGAGGAGAGCGGGCAGGCTTTGAGGCACATGGAGAGCGGCACACACTTTGGCAAGATCTGTATCAAAATAGCCTGAGGCAGGAAGGCCGACTGGATTCCGGGTCAAGCCCGGAATGACGACAAAAAATGTAAAGAACTGTTAGGGACAGGACACTATCTGCATATCAGCTGCAGTGTTGTTTTCCAAAATAATCCGTTAAAATCGATTTGTTAATTTTCGGGTTATCTCCTGGGGAGTCTCCCGGTACATAACGTATAAGTTACTCCCCGGATATGGCAGATTAGCAAAGTTGCAGAAGCATCAAACATTTTCTGTTTGAAGTTCACTGATCAGTAAAACTTTTTTTGCATTACAAGAAAATATCGGGTAAAATTATATCAAAAACTATAAATTGACCGGCAATATAACGTGGGGGAGATATATATGGTTAATGTTTTTATTCATGGAAATATGCGAAGTCGCGGCAAAGATAATAAATTTATTTCAGGTGCTATACTGCTGGGTCATGCAGAAACCAAGTCTGATTTTGCTTTGGTTTTGATTAAAGGAGACCCATATGTGACTAAACGACCCGTGAGCAAAATTAAAGGAGAGGTATACTCTGTAGACGACAATTTACTTGGGCTGATCGATAGATTAAATAAACATAAAAGAATTACCAGGAGAGAACTTGTGAATGTAAGATTGGAAGACGGTCACGAGACTGAGGCATGGATGTACTTTTATACGGAGCCTTTAAATAATTCTGTCCTTGTGGAATCAGGAGACTATTTATTTTAAGCCGGATGGAACGAGAATTCATAACGCCCGGCATTTCACAAAACAAAGGGGAAAATTGTATACATACCGGCTTGATACCAGTTCGAGGGGCTTTATAGTGATGTGTTTCAAAAAACAGATTAATATAAGCTAACATCCTTTGCAGATCCAGGCAATCAGGAGGTGATATGGTATGCAGTTAGTTGAATGGAAAGGTGAGATGAGCGTTAACGTCAAGGAATTTGACGCCCACCACAAAAAATTGATTGCGCTTGCCAATAAACTTCACGACGCTATTGTGGAAAAGAGAGGCTCCGCTGTTATAGGAGATATATTAGCTGTGGTTTCCAATTATACAATGTATCATTTCTTTGCAGAGGAAGAATTGATGGATAAATATGAATATCCTGAAACCATACGGCATAGAGAGGAACACATCAAACTAACGGAGAAAACGCTGCAGTTAGTGGAGGATTTCAGGAACGATAAAGATGGCATAGAAAAAGAAGTGCTTGATTTCCTGAGGGAGTGGATAAACCATCATATTTTTGGGACTGATAAAAAGTATGGTCCTTTTTTTAACAGCAAGGGTATTGTATAAACTCAGCATAGGGGAGATCAGTGGGTAACAAATCTGTCTTTGTATGTGTGCAAAAGGACATTGTGCATCCTTTAAACTGGTCTTTCAGAGAATTTGACGATCGGCTTGCGGTAAAATATTTTGACAAAATCAAACAACTTGAAAGCACACTTGCAAATGAAGACTGCTCTGTCTTAATCCTTGATTCAATGGTCGCAAATGAACCTACGCTTCAATTCGCAATGGAGCTTAAGAATAACAAGCCTTCTATTAAAATCATACTTGCGGTATCTATAGGGACCAAAAAAGAAGAGATAGTAGATATCATTAATTTAAAAATAGTCAGTGGTGTTTTGATAAGACCTTTTACAGTCGAACAGGTATCGGACTATATTTATAAATTATGCGGTATCCCGAAACCGGCAGATATCCCGTGGTTTATGCAGACAGGGAAAAAACTTTGAGGTGAAGTTAATCCTTATCTGTTTTTTCAGCTTATTCAGGTAAAACTTCAACTCCGGCCGAATTTTGGCGTCTATTGGTACTCGTGTTATACATGATTTCAAGGACCGCTTCGCGAGAGTGTTCAGCTTCTCGCCGGCTCCGGGATTATGTTATAATTTTATATGGCTGTATTGGAGATCAAGAAGTATCCTGAAGAGGTCCTAAGGAAGAAGGCAGCGCCTGTTAAAGGCATGGATGATGCGCTGCAGCATCTTATTGACGATATGATCGAGACCATGTATGCCGCTCCGGGCGTCGGGCTTGCCGCTCCGCAGGTTGGGATTTCAAAAAGGCTCATTGTCATAGATGTGAGCGTGAGGGAAAGTAAGCAGCCCCTTATTGTGCTTGTCAATCCACAGATTGTTGAAGCGGACGGATTTGAGGAATTTGAAGAAGGATGCCTCAGTGTTCCTGAATATACTGCTGTCATCACAAGAGCGGAAAGGATAAAGGTCAATGGCCTTGACAGGAACGGGGTCTCTGTAGAAATAGAGGCAGCCGGCCTTTTGGCGCGGGCGCTTCAACACGAGATTGACCATCTTGACGGAGTATTGTTTATAGACAGATTGAGTTCAATCAAGAGGGAATTTTTCAAGAAGCGGTACCGTAAAACACTGAGAGAGCTCCACGCAGGTACGTAACCTTGTGTCTTTAATATTTCTTGGCACTCCTGATTTTGCTGTCCCGTCGCTGCGGGCCTTGATAAGCGAAAAAGAAGATATCGCACTTGTGGTAACACAACCGGACAAATTGAAAGGGAGGGGGCATGTCCTCTCGTCACCGCCGGTAAAAGAGACGGCGCTTGCTTATGGCATTAAAGTTATACAGCCTCAAAAAATACGGGATGAAGAATTTTATCATACCGTAAAAGAGATTGCCCCGGAGTTTGTTATTGTGGTTGCATACGGAAAAATACTATCCGAAGATGTGCTTAA
>JBEKJD010000083.1:0-11253 GCA_050011415.1 Dissulfurispiraceae bacterium
GGTAAACGGGGTAAAATTTTTTTAGGTTATAAACGGGAGAGGAGACATAAGAAATGAAAAGGCTCAGAGCAATCTCAATCATAATCTGACAGTCAATTTTAGTAATCTCAGTGATGGCATGTACAGGGGAGAGAGATAAGAAGCAAACAAACACCGCTGCTGTACCGGTGACAGTGGGCAAAGTCCAAAAAGTGCAGGAGCGCGAAACGATATCGGTAAGCGGCACGGTCAACACGCCAAACTCACCGACAACTGTTTCGTTTCTCGTCTCGGGAAGGGTCGTCTTTGTAGGCCCGCGGGAAGGTGATTATGTCAAGAGGGGGCAGATACTTGCATCTATCGACCCGACGGATTACCAGTTGACCCTTGCCGCGGCCAAGGCACAAACAGACATGGCCGGAGTCGAGTTTAAACGCGCCGAGGATGAACATCGGCGGATGAAAATGTTGTACGACTCGAATAGTCTTGCTCCGAACGATTACCAGAAATTCAAAGCCAGGTTCGAATCCGCCGAACAGCAGTACGGCCAGTCCGTGGCCTCGGAAAAACTTTCAAGGAAACACCTTTCGGATGCGACCCTCTGTTCTACCGTAAGCGGCTTCATCTCAAAGCGATCCATTGAGCCTGGCGATACCGCTGCTCAGGGGCATCCAGTCTTTGAGATCGTCCAGATGGATCCCCTGGAGGTGAACGTCGGAGTTCCGGAAACTGATGTACACCTTGTGAGAATTGGGCAAGAAGCAGAGATCAATATCCCAGCACTGCCTGGGAAACAATTTCAGGGGACAGTTCGAGTGCTAAATGTCTCGGCAGATCCTAATACGCGGACTTACATGACGAGAATCAGCGTCCCGAATCCTGAACATATGTTGCGTGTGGGAATGGTGGCCGAAGCGACCATCCGGGGTGATAAGGTGGTGACCATGGCTATACTGCCGGGTGATGCTTTGATACGTGATCCGCAGGGAGCGACACAGGTATTCGTTTACTATCCCGATCAGAAGCGTGTGTACACCAAGCGAGTCGAAATCGGCGCTCTTCTCGACAATAACCTTGAAATAAAAAACGGGCTTTCCGGTGACGAATGGATTGTGATGGCAGGACAGATGAAACTAAGGAACGGTTCTGTCGTATCAGCCACAGAGCAACGGTCGGAAGTGACTTCAGTCGGAGGACCCCGAAAATGAGCCCTATAAAGTTTTCACTCCGCTACCCGGCCGTAACGCTGATATTGACAGCGATGGTTGTAACGGTCGGCATTCATGCGTTCCTGAAAATGCAGCGGACGGAAGATCCGACGATTACCATCAGAACTGGGCTGGTGGCCGCTATGTATCCGGGAGCGACCTCAGAACAGGTAGAAAAGCAGGTAACTAAAACCCTTGAAAAGCACATCTTCAAGTTCCCCGAGGTGCGGAAGGAAAAAACCTATTCGACGAGTCGCCCCGGCATCGCGATTATCAATGTCGAACTCGAAGACAACGTAATGAATTCCGACCAGTTCTGGGCGAAGCTGCGCCATGAGATGAACCTTGTCAGCAAGACCGAACTCCCTTCCGGAGTCAAAGGGCCCGTGGTCGATTCCGATTTCGGCGATACAGTCGCGATGCTGATAGCGATTCACGGCAAACGGTACGGATACCGCGAACTGCGCGATTTCGCTGACAAGATGCACGACGAGATGCGCACCGTTCGTAATGTGGGGAAACTCGTAACATACGGAACGCAGAAAGAGGAAATCTGGATCACCAGCAGTCTCGAAAGGGTATCGCAGTATTTGGCCGACCCGCGCCAGGTGGTGAACGCGCTTCAGCAGCGAAACGTCATCCAAAGCGCAGGAAATTTCGAAGCCGACCGGACGAAGATCCCAATGAGGACCACCGGAATTTTCAATACTGAAAATGAGATACGAAACGTGCTCGTAGACGTTTCCAGGGACGGCCACCCGGTATATATCAAGGATTTCGCCAATGTCGAGCGCCGCTATGAGGACCCGACATTCATGGTCCGTTACGACGGCGACCCGAGCCTGCTCCTCTCTGTTGAGATGCAGAAAGGAAAAAATATCGTCGAGTTCGGCGAGCAGCTGGATGAAGTCTTCCAGCGTCTCAAAGTGCTCCTACCCCCCGATGTTCAGATAGACCTGATCGCGAACCAGCCGGAGGTCGTCAAGGAGCGGATCACGCACCTGTCGCGAGAGTTCCTTTTGGCCATCGCTTCGGTCATTCTGGTTACGATCGTACTCCTCCCCTTTCGGGTCGCTCTCATCGCCGCCCTGGCCATACCGGTTACCTTGTGCGGCACCCTCGGCGTTATGAACACACTGGGGATAGCCCTGCACCAGACATCCATCGCAGCGCTCATCGTGGTCCTCGGGATCGTAGTGGACGACGCCATAGTGATAGCCGACAACTATGTCGAGCTCCTGGACCGGAAGGTGCCGCGGCTCGAGGCGGCCTGGAGATGTGCCACTGACATGCTGGTGCCCGTGCTTACTGCGACCGTCACGATCATCTGCTCGTTCCTGCCGCTGCTGATACTTACCGGGGCGGTTGGAGAATTCATTATGGCACTCCCCATCACGGTAACGATCGCGTTGGCAACGTCCTTCCTCGTGGCGATTATGCTGACCCCGCTGCTCTGCAGAACATTCATCAAGAAGGGGCTGCACGAGCATGAAGCTGTAGAGACTGACGGGAAGGAGAAGAAGACGCTCCTGGACAGGCTCCAGGAGAAATATGGGATATTGATCAACATCTTGATGAAAAGGAAGTGGCTCGCCTTCACTCTCGGAGGGTGTGCGTTTGCAATCGGTGTCATGCTCTTTGCATTCGTGCCCCAGCAGTTCTTCCCTTCCGCCGAGCGCAACCAGTTTGTGATTGATGTCTGGATGCCGCAGGGAACGCGGATCGAGGCCACCGACCCAGTCATAGGCCGAATCGAAAAAGTCCTGGGTTCAAGTAAAGGAGTCGTCCACTATGCCACCTTCGTCGGGCAGAGCGCCCCGAGATTCTACTACAACGTCAATCCTCAGCAGCCCGACGGAGCCTACGGCCAGTTTATCGTCAACACCACCTCTGTCAAGGATACCGACCGGCTGGTAAAGGAGTTGAGCCGTTCGCTGACCGCTTTGGTCCCTGAGGCGATGGTGATCGTGAAAGAGCTGCAGCAGGGCGCCCAGATGGAGGCTCCCATAGAGGTGCGCATCTCCGGCGACGACATCGACGAACTGAAGCGGCTGGGAGAAAAGGTCCAGGGCATTCTGGAGAGCGACCCCTTATCGCAGTACGTGTACAGGGACTACTTCAACGATTCTTATATGGTCGATTTAAACGTCAATGACGAAATGGCAAACCGCCTCGGAATTACCGAGGCGTCCGTGTCGCAAACCCTGTCAGGGGCATTCGACGGTGCTGCGGTGAGCACCTTCTGGGAAGGGGACCGCGCCGTCACCATCAAGCTGCGGCTCGACCCGGCCTACCGCTCTCAGTTCGCGGACATCGGAAATACCTATCTGAACTCGGAACTCACCCATGCCAAGGTCCCGCTCCGCGCAATTGCCACGTTGGCGCCGGAGTGGCAGACCAGCAGGATAGTCCGCAGAAACGGCGTGCGCACCTTGACGGTCCGTGCTTTCGTGAAGCCGGGGTACTACGCCTCACACCTTCTGGAGAAGGCAATGCCGCAGATCAAGGCCCTGGAGCTGCCGGCGGGCTACCGGATCTACTACGGCGGGGAGAAGGATAACCAGGGCGAGACTTTCCCGCAGATGATGGTCGCCCTGGGCATCAGCCTGCTGGCGATCTTCCTCGTCCTGCTCGTGCAATTCAGAAGCATCTCGGAACCTCTTGTGGTGATGGCATCGATCCCGCTGATGCTCTTCGGGGCAATATTGGGTCTCATCATCACCCGTAATCCCTTCGGGTTCACCGCGTTCATGGGGCTGATAAGCCTGTGCGGAATCGTCGTGAGAAACGGAATCATCCTGGTCGACTACTGCAACGAAAAAGTAGCCGAAGGGGAGACTCTGGAACAGGCCGCGCGGGACGCGGGGACGCGGCGGATGCGGCCCATCTTCCTGACTACGATGGCTGCCGCAGTCGGGGTAACGCCTATGATCCTCTCCAGATCCAGCCTCTGGAGCCCGCTTGCGAGCGTAATTGCCGTAGGGCTGATCTTTTCGATGTTCTTCACGCTTCTAATCATTCCCGTTCTCTACGTGGTCATCAAATCCCGCTCGTTAAAGCAGGGGGCAGTCGCCGTTGTGATCGCGGTATGTGCTCTTTTCGGATTGGGCGGAGAGGCTTCGGCAGAAGACGTCAGTCATCCCCTTACACTCCCCGAAGCAGTCGAAATGGCCCTCAAGCAGAATGCCGTATTAAAAATCGGCCGGGCCAAGGTGGAGGAGAACGATCAGAAGGTACTCACAGCCCGCTCCCAGTATTTTCCTCTTCTTTCCAACAGCTCGAAGTCCGGCGCCTTATCGAGTACAGATTTTGTAAAAATACCCGCCGGCAGTATGGGAAATGTAGCCGGTTTCGGTTCGTTCCCAAGCCAAAGTGTTTCGATTAATCAGGGGTCCAGCACCTTTTTCCTAAGCGAAACTACCCTCAGTCAGCCGCTCACCCAATTGCTCAAGATCCATGAGGCCAATGAGATTGCCCGGGTAGAAAAAGGAATTGCGAAAACAGAACTCAATAGATCTGAAAATGAGATTGTTCTTGCCGTACACAAGTTGTATTACGCGCTATTGGTAGTATACAAGCAGAAAGAGGCCGCTGAGGCTATGTTAGTTGCAGCACAGGAGAACCTGAAGGAGAATGAGGAGGGTGTCAGGTCCGGCACTCTTCTTGACGTGGCAGAAATATCAGGCAGGGCTAACCTGCTCCAGTCAAGGCAAGAGCTCCTGACTGCCGAGATCCGGATTGCCGACCTGGCCTCGGAACTGAATGATCTAATGGGGCTTCCAAGCGACTCTCCCCTGGAAGTGACCGAGGCCGGCCTCCCAGAGTTATCGGTACCGCCCAGGGAACAGTCTTATTCAGAGGCACGGTCCAGAAACCCTGAACTGCTTGCCGCCCGTGAAACAGTAGAAAAATCGCACCACGCGGTGAGTGCAGCCCGTGATGAATACATCCCCGACATAACTCTGTTCGCCCGCCATATCTACCAGGACGGTGTACAGTTCCTGCCGAATAATATCGGTATTTTTGGCGCAGAAATGACCTGGAACATTTTCGACTGGGGTAAACGAAAAGGTGAAATCGGCCAAAGGCGCGCTCAACTCTCACAAGCAGAAGAAGACCTGGCGCGAATAGATAGCCGGATTAAGGTGGAACTGGACAAGGGATATCGAAAGCTTGAAGAAACCAAAACCATGATGAACGTTACCAGTGAGGTTCTTTTATTGCGCAAGGAAAATGAACGCCTCAATGGAGACCGGCTCAAGGCGGGACCAGTGACGACAGCCAAATATGCGGAAGCTGTTGCTGCGCTGAAAAAGGCGGAGATGGATGCAGTTCAGGCTTCTCTTGAATATCGTCTCGCGCTAGTCGAGCTTAACAAGACAATTGGGTTGATTGCGCCATCCGAAAATTAAATGAATTGGCTGTTATTGGGAGGAAAAAAATGGAAGCAGAATGGAAACCACTCTATAATGAAAATGACGTATGGACGGTGTTGGAGGCCCATGGCCTATTGCCGGAAGGCTCGCTGCTTGACGAAGCATTGGGACTTACCTCCCTCTATGCCGACCTGATCCGGCAGTTCCTTGGAGAGCTGCCCGCGTCAGTCAACAGGCAAAAAGCCCTCCTGGCTATTATCGAAGAGGGACTCATGCAGGACGGCATCATTCCCAATAGTCATAAAAAACAATTTGAAATGCCTGTTGCGTAAGATACATTGGCCGAATAGGAGCATACAATGAATACTGAACGTCAAGAGAATCCTGAACGAATCCGGCTGCCCGGCTTCAGAATGAGTGATGAGGGCTTGTCGGCACTGGTCAAATCTTCACCTCTTGGCATTATCTCTGTTGATCGTGACGGGATTATCAGGTTATGGAACAAGGCTGCTGAGAAGATTACCGGTTGGCGGGAGAACGAACTGCTCGGCCGATCAATTAAAGTGCTTTCCCCGGAAGATTTAGGGGAAGCGTATGATGAGACACGCCGGCGGACACTGCAGAAGGAAATATTTACGTCTCTGCCGATGAGGGCTACCAAAAAAGACGGCTCAATCATGCAGATCAGCTTCTCGGCGGC
The DNA here is from genome assembly GCA_050011415.1 of Dissulfurispiraceae bacterium. GTDB lineage: Bacteria > Nitrospirota > Thermodesulfovibrionia > Thermodesulfovibrionales > Dissulfurispiraceae > JADFXI01. The sequence continues at coordinate 6,264 of JBEKJD010000083.1, forward strand.
GCCTTTGCTTGACGAGGAAGGCCACGTTGCCGGAACCGTAGCAATTGTCTTCGACATAACCGAAAAAATGGAACTGGAAACTGCACTCAAGGCCAGTCTGGAGAAGATGAACAGGGTGGTAGACGAGATAGTTGAGGCGTTGGCTTCAGCAGTAGAAACAAGAGATCGCTATACGGCGAACCACCAACGGCGGGTGGCCTCCCTGGCATGTGCTATTACCGAAGAAATGGAAGGGATTGAAACTGATCAGATGAAAGGCATCAGAACCGCCGCACTTCTTCATGATATCGGGAAACTGCATGTCCCTTTCGAACTGTTGAACAATCCCGGTCATTTGAACGATATCGAATTCGCGCTGATAAAAAGCCATCCGCAAGCCGGTTATGATGTTTTGAAGGAAATCGAGTTCCCCTGGCCTGTTGCCCGGATTGTTCAACAACATCATGAACGTTTGGACGGAAGCGGGTATCCGGCCGGCCTGGAAGGTGACAATATTCTTCTTGAAGCACGCATATTAGCAGTGGCCGATGTCGTTGAGGCGATGTCGTCTCACCGCCCTTATCGCCCAGGCAAGGGAATCAATGCTGCTTTGCTGGAGATCACCCAAGCACGAGGGAGACATTATGATCCCAGGGCGGTTGATGCCTGTTTAGCATTATTCAGGAAAGGGTATGTGCTACCGGATGAATGAAAAAATCGGGCAGATGAAATGGGTATAAACTTTCTGGAGAAGTTCTTTGGCTGCGTCAGCGAGGCCACTGAGGTGTCCCCGATTACTAAGCCTGGTTACATACTTCCTTGAGGTGACTTCGATGAAGGAAAAGTTCCATATCGCCGGAATCAAGAAAATCCTGCTCAAGTGGCACAAGCATGCGGACTTGTCGGACACCCCGGATCCGGTGCGCGCGCTGTACGGCCCCCCTCCGAAAACTGCGGCGAGAGAGAGAGGCCGGGGCCTCGTGGACTTCTTCAAGCAGGTGTCTCTCTTCGAGGATCTCACGCAGGGGGACCTCAGACGGCTCGCTCGAATCCTCCACGAACGGACCTACCGGGACGGCGAGTACATCTTTAAAGAGGGGCAACCCGGCGCGGCGATGTACATCGTGCGAGGTGGCGTCGTTGAGATCTTGAAACGAAGGCGGAATGGGGAAGAAGCCCCCCTTGTCACGCTGGAGCCGCCCGCCACCTTAGAAGAGTTGGCGGTCGTGGGAGCAGATGTGGTTCACTGGACCTCTGGCCTGGCCCGTGGCCCGGTCTCATTGGTGGCCATCGGTCGTTCCGACCTGGACGACCTCGGTCGCAACTTTCCACTCCTGGCGAATAAAATTCTCAAGAAGCTGGCCAACATCATTGCTATGAGACTCCAGGTAGTTTTTGAGGCTGAATATTTCAATGAGGAAAGGAGCCTGAACAGTGACCTCCCGCAATGACTTCAGCCCTGCCGGGACGCTATTCAAGTATGTCGTTGCCGCCGGCGGCGCACTCATTACCGCATACCTGCTTTGGAGGCTGCGGAGCCTCATCGTTCCCATTGTGGTCAGCAGTTTGATAGCTTACATCTGTCGCCCTATCGTTATCCACTTGGAGCGTCACCGGGTGCCGCGAGGCTTGGCGATTTGGCTGTTGCTTGTGGTGTTTGTGCTTGCAGCTCTTTTCATCGCGAATCGGGTGCGCTCCATCATGCCCGGCGAAATCGGGGCCCTCGAGTTCAGGGTCCGCGCGATCTACAAGATCAACGAAGGATACAAGAACCTGATGGAGCTTGACCAATCGCTGACCAGAGGCAATTGGATCTACCGATTGGCGCACGGCGAGCTGGACCCTATAGTGGATCGGACCAACCGGCTTCTGGCCCTTACGCCGGAAGAGAACACCCGGTTCCTCGCCTCGTACTTTCGTAGCCCCGAGGCGCCGACCGGGTCCGACCGTTTGCTCGATTACCTTCGCGTAAATCTCCAGACGCTCAGGGTGCGCCAGCCGGCAGCACTCCCGGAAACCGGGGCGGTTGGAGCAGCGCCTCCGGCTGTTGCCCAGAGGCCGACATCGCCCTTGAAAACCCCTATCGCAGCGCTGGGTCACATCCTTTCCACCTGGATCATAGCACCCATGATCTTCTTATTCCTGCTGCGGGATACCGGCGAGATAAAGCGCGGCCTTCTCAGAGCGGTCCCCAACCGTCTGTTCGAACCGGCTCTGGCGGTCCTGGCAGATCTCGACTGCGCGTTGGGTGACTACATGCGCGGCATCTCCCTGGAGTGCGCCTTGCTGGGCCTCACCGTGACGTTGCTTCTCGCCATCGTGGGCGTCCCCCTCCGTTGGGCGATCGCCATCGGCATCTTGACCGGCGCGACCAACGTAATTCCATACCTGGGCTCGGCGGTCGCCTTGATGGGAGGGTTGGCCTATGCCCTCTTGGCCGAGGAAATTCATCCGCTCCTGCCGATGGTGAACACCGGGAACATCCTGATCTGGGTGATTGCCGCCGTGGGACTGGCCGAGCTGCTCAAGAACGTTTTTTACGAACCGCTCGTCCTCGGTGGCGCGGTCAAGCTTCACCCGCTCGTGGTGGTAATAGGTGTCGTGGGCGGCGGCATCCTGTTCGACCTTGCAGGGGTGCTGCTTGCGATACCTATGATCACCGTCTTCAAGGTCTTCGTCTCGAGCACAGCCAGGCAACTCAAAGCCTATGAGCTGATTTGAAGGGCTGTCTGATGTCGAGTCTGAAATCGCGGGACCATGCGGTCAGGTCTTGTCTTATTCTTCCTCTCCCTGGCACGTTTTCGCAAAACCCTCGGGATGATAATATGAATACAAATGATTTTTGACATATCTCAAATACAAGGGAGGAATTAATGTCAACTCAGGTTGTCCGAAAAGTACCTATACGTCCGTGTTTTGGTAAAAAGCTGATGCTTCCCCTGCCGGTGGCGGCAAGTGTGCATCAGAATAAGTGGCAGGAATCGTCCGGAAAATGCATTAAGTGAAATTCCCATAATTTAGAATTCAAACGCTGAAATTGAGCATCCAAATTAAATAGTAGTTTGTGTTCTTATGTGCCCAGCATATTTGCGGTAATTTGCTATCCCTTCCTGAATGGCAACCCTCAGGAAGCCGACTGACGGTACGGAAAGCAGCATACCGAGAATTCCGAAGAACTTTCCACCGATTATCACTGCCAGCAGCACCAGCAACGGGTGCATATCGACGCTCCTTGCTACGATGAGCGGCTGTATCAGCGCGTCATCGATGAGCTTTACGAGAGTGAAAGCAAGGGCGATATATGCTGCCATTGCAAGATCTCCGGTCTTGAACAGGGTAACGATAATAGTGAGTGAGGCTCCGGCAACAGGGCCAAGGTATGGAACAAGGTTTGCGAGTCCGGCAAAAGCCCCGAATACAAAATAATACTCTATCCCAAGTATCCTCAATGCGATCGTGGAAAGGATTCCGATGACCAGTGCATCCAAAAACTGGCCCCTGAGGTACTTACCCAATTGGACCTCCATCTTATATAAGAGATTGAGGGCAAACTCGAAGTGACGGTTGGGGATAACGTTGATGAACTGTTTTTTGAAAGCGCGTCCGTCCTTTAGAAGAAAAAAGACTATAAAGGGAACGATGATAAAATCTGTGAGAAGCGAAACGACATCGAACACATGACCGACCAGCCAGTTCATCATATCCGACATGCGTGCGTGGACTTTGGCGACCAAATTAAGGTCCCGCATCCCGAGAAAGGATAACTTGCTCTGAAGAAACAAATCAAACCTTGTGATCATTGCATTTGCACGGCCTGAACCAAGCACGTCCTGCAAGGATTCAATCTCCCGGGACAGTATGGGCATCGCAAGAAAAAAGAAAAGTGCGCCCATACCGATAATGCCGACAAAAATAATGCTTGTTGCAGCAGTGCGTCCCATCCAGCGTGACTCCAGAAAACTCGCCAGCGGATCCATGATATAGGCCAGCAGCGCAGAGATGATGATGAGCTTTACAAGGCTGCTGATGGCAATAAGGAATACTGCAACACCGGACAGGGCCGCTAACACTAAAAGTATATTGATCCAGCGGACAGAGCTGTTTTCCATGCAATTCAGATTATGCCCGGTACTGTCGGGAGGGCTTTCATGGAAGTGATGCATTCGTTGTTATATTTCAGCCGCGCTCCGATTGTCCTGGCAAGCCCGAACATGATTTTTACCCCAAGGCGAGGGTCCCGATTAATAAGATCTAAAAGGTCGGGTTGAAAGAAGCAGAGCATCTTGCAGTCGGTCTGTGAAATTGCGGAAGCGTTACGGGGAGATTCATCCAGAAGCGTCAGCTCGCCGAAAAATTCTCCGTCAGACAACTCAGCGACACAATGCTGGGAGGGCATGAGGACAATGCTGACCATGCCGCTTTCGATTATATACATGCCGAAACCAGGGTCGCCCTGGCTAAAAATTATTTCACCATTATGATAGGTCCTACGGTGCAGAATGCGCTCGACACGCGCCAGCTCGCGGTTGTCGAGGTCTTTAAAAACAGGTATTCTTTTCAGGATGGTGAGGATTTCATTTTCTTCATTCTTTCGCGGCTTGAAGATATTGCCCCATATGCTATCCATAGTCTCCTCACGTTGCGCATCACACTGTGCCGGAACTCCGGCAGCAGGAAAGCGGACAAAGAATTATATATTAAAGTTCCCCTGAAATCATAGTTCTGAAGCTGTTTCTTTCCGCTTATAGTCAACTTGCCGTTCTTTATTCAGCCTTTCAAATCTCGCTTTTCAGGAGGTCTTTTCAATCGCGGACTTAACAGCGGATAGCAACATCTTAATATCCAACGGCTTCCTCAAGATTGCCGATGGGTTGACGTGTGTTGCCTTCTCTATTATCTCTTCATCGTAATATCCTGTCATGAATATTACCGGTATCCCGAATTCCAAAAGTATCTTTTCAGCTGCCTGAATCCCATCCATCCCCGCACCTAAGTTGATATCCATAAGCAC
>JBEKJD010000084.1:0-11235 GCA_050011415.1 Dissulfurispiraceae bacterium
AGCCTGCTCAGCAGCCTGTTCTGCCAGCTTGCGCTCGGTTATGTCGCGGGTCACGCCCAGAAGAGCAACAATTTCATTTTTTTCGTTTCGAAATGGAACGGCATGCGTCTCAAGCCATAATTGCCTGCCCTTGACCCCGGACATCTTGAAAACCAGGCTGCCGGACTCTCCGTTGAAAACCCGCCTCGTGAGATCCATGAACGAGTCACAATCCTCAGGTGCGATCATAGGACATACACATTTTCCCTTGACCTGATCCAGTGACTCGACCTGTATCATCTCAAGGCCTGCCCTGTTCATCATGAGCAGGTTGGCATCTGCATCAAGGAGTTTTACGCATTCAGGTTCTGTCTCAATTATCGTCTTTAGCATAATCTCGCTGTTCTTGAGTGCCGCTTCCACCCGCTTACGCTCGGTTATGTCTTCGATCACTCCACGAGAGAGAACCACTTGTCCATCAGAGCCCCGCTCCCCAGTGGCCGAAAGGAGAACGTCCATGACTTCTCCATTCTTTTTCACTAACTGATATTCTACATTCTTGCAGAAGCCGTCACGGAAAAATGCCGGCTGGACAACCTCCACTGCGTATTTTCGTGTTGCATCGGTGTAAAAATCAGTCACTTTTCTGCCGATCACCTCGGTGCGTTCATAGCCGAGGGTATTAAGCCAGTGTTTATTGACTTCGACGATGGTTCCCGTATGGTCAACGGAATAGAGCATAATGGGTGATTCATCATAGAAGGCAATGTATTTCTCTATGCTTTGCCTTAAAATGGCCTCTGACTTTTTACGTTCAGCGATGTCGCGCACCACGGCTACCATATACTCTCTTGTGTTCAGCGCCACACAGCTTACGTTCACTTCAACAGGGAAAGTGATGCCATTTTTTTGTCTAGCGATGCCTTCGAACATATGGGAACCCCTCTGCCTCAATTCATCCACATGTGTTTGCCATGAAAAATTGTCGGGGAAGGCAGTTTCAATATCCGTAACACTCAGTTTGAGGAGTTCCTGGCGATTATAACCTAAACTAGTGCACGCCTTATCATTCACAAAGATAAAGCGACCGGACTGCGGATCACTCACAAAAATAGCATCATTTGTTTTATTGATCAGGTCCCTGAAAAGTTCCAGATCGGTATCAAGCTTGTCTTTGTTCTTCGTTATTGCATTAGGATCCATAATATCTATTAACATTATAAATCTATTTTGATCGTTTTGAAAGAAACTGAACGTAAAGAAATAAACTCAATCCTGGCATTCTATATGGCGAAATAGGATTTCTATGCATTGCCTTCGTAATTTGTGGCAATTATGTAGATGGGTGAAGATGGATGTTTAATTTAATGGGAGTTTGAATATCCTATACGCCGTATTGTCCCCGGATCACTCTCAGTTATCGCCTGCACTATCTAAAAAGTTCCGAATGACTGCCTGTTCTCTCAAAAAAAATTATTTTCTCTTCATCGTCAATTTTATAAATGAGCAACCAATCCGGTTCTATATGGCATTCCCGCCGCTTCTTATAATTCCGGCTATTCGTAAGCCCATGATCCCGATGTCGTTTGTGCAACTTTTCTTCTTTGATAAGTTTTTCCATTACGTCGTCAAGATTATCAATTTTTTTACCCTGTTTCTGAATCTTCTTGTAATCTTTCTCAAAGCGGTTAGTAGTGATGAACCTCAACACTACTTGGCTCCCATCTTTTCTTTAAACTTCGCCATGCTCTCGTACTCATTGAGTTCCAGCCCGGCATCCGTCTTACTGAACGTCTCTATCGTTGTCTTATTGGGAATCTTTACATCGAAAGGCAATCCCTTTCTAAGCCTCACTTGACTGAAAAAAACAGCGATCGCCTCAGTGGTAGAAAGTCCCAACTTCCTAAATATTTTTTCCGTGGCTGTTTTCAAATCTTCCTGGATTCTTGCATGTACCATAGTTGTTTTCGACATTTCAAACCTCCGCCTGTGTTTTATATAGTATTGTATCTCAGGTGAGATATAAAGACAAGGCCCCCGCTATTCCGGCTATTCCGGTGCCTCCGCCTTATTCAGCTTACTATAAGAAAGTACATCGCCATGCATGTTTCGGATCGAAGTCGAGATTTACCCCTGCCAAGTTATCAGTGGGATGATTTATATAGCTCGCTTCACAAAGACACTGGATTCCCGCCTACGCGGGAATGACGGGTAAAAAACTCAGGAAATTGTGGGAACTCCTGATTATGTTGTTCAGATAGATGCCTCGATGTCCCTGACGATTTCTTCTATCAGAAATACCAACTGCTCGACATCAAAATATTTGTCTGCCGAGGAGTCGAAGCGTATGGTGACTTTTGATTCAAATTCATCGTCTGCCGGCCAATAAAGAAAAACTACCGGAAGCATGGGAAATACATTCAGCATCCACGCGTTTGGAGTTGCAAATCCTCCCGGGTGAGCTGAACCATAACCGTCCAGGACCATCGATGTTTTTTCAAAATGTCTGTCAAATAGTTCCCTCAACGGCTCTTCACACTCCCTCTGGAAGGCCTTATATTTCATCAACCCTCCGATCAGTTCGCTATGCAAGACCCATTTGCCGGAAAGGGCGTGACCACCTCCGTTTCGGATGTAAAAAAGCACAAGCATCCTCATCCACGGCGTAAGGCTGCTCTCCGTCCGCATCTCCCCGTCAGGACCGACAATGACGTCTCTCCCGAAACATCGGATAAATAGATTTCCGTCCCGCAATTCAGCGCCGAGATTGCCCGATGCCGCATGAAAATCAACCTTTCTTATTTCCTGTTTCAGACTTGCGATCAAGTCCTCCCGCCAATCATTTTTTTTGACTGACGATGACATCCCTGCTTTTTCATTGTCAGTTAACCCCGGGCACTCTGAAAGATCCGCCTCCCCTTTCAACAGTGCAAAGGCGAATGGCATGCAAGCCTTTTGCTTACATTTGCCGCAGTTTGTGCCTGGAAGTTTCTTATAAATTTCGACCGGGTTCATTGGCATCCATAATAAAATTAATATATACTATGACGATGGAAAAAGACATCTCTGAGGAAGACAAAACAAAGGTTGCAATAATGCGGGCCCTGCCTTTCTTCGAACCGTTTACCGACGGGGAACTGTTCAGTATTCTCAAAACAAGCGCGTGGATGAAGTTCAACGCAGGCGATATTGTTGTGAAGGAGGGGGAAACAGGTAAATTCTTTTTCGTCATTCTGAAAGGATGTATATCAATTCAGCGGAAAATAGGCTGGGCAAATATTAAAAAACCTATATTGTGTTTGAAAAAAGGACAGTGTTTCGGAGAAGTGGCAGTCGTCACCGGACAACAGAGGTCCGCCGACGCTGTCGCCGAGTGCGAAACATTTGTCCTGAAGATCGATGCAGATGTCCTGGATAAAGAGACCGAATCCTGCGAATTCAGGTCAATACAGTTGAAGTATTACAAGATATTCAGTAATATCCTCGCCCAAAGGCTTATACTGACTGACGATATGCTTATAAAGGCGGCAATGTTCTGATTTAGCCTTGGGGAATTATACCCCTACTGGTGCGGCAAATTTCCCCATACTCCCCTGAAGCACTTGCAGCATTTCTCACTTGCCATATAATAGAACCAAAGAGTATTCATAAAATATCCTTCTTTTCAGAACGTTACAATCTTATAGAAAACAAAAGCCGGTAGGATTCTCCTGACAATTATTTATTTAATAAGATTAATTATGGGCATCAAAGTTGCTTTAATAATTATTCGCCGGAACTCAAATTTACCAAAACAAGGCATTTAAAAAATTCACAAGGAGGCAACGCACTGTATGATGACACCAAGAGAAACTGTTTTAAAGGCATTCGACGGCGGCAAAGCAGAGAGGGTGCCGGTAACACTCTTCGGCGGAGGCATGTGGAGCATCAAGGATTACGGTACGAGCTTTGAGGAGCTTTCCTGTAATGTGGACAAAATGGTTGATATGTGCGTTGCAGAAGCGGACAAGATCAGAAGCGATATCGTATATGTAGGTTCCGGCTTCAATAATTTCCACGCTGCAGCCCTCGGCAAGGATTTCGGGGCCGGCATTAAATACCGTGAAATCGGCGCTCCGGATCTCACAAAACACTTTGTCGCATCAGAAGATGACATCTCAAAACTCAACAAGTCCGACCTTTTCAAAGAACCTGTCATAAATACCGTCATGGCTGCGGCTATGCGTGTTAAACAAAAAATAGGCCATAAGTATCTGGTTACCATGACTTGCTGGGGGCCGTTCACTCTGGCTGCACGTTTTGTCGGCGAAGAGGCCTTTATGAAATATACTTTTAAAAATCCGTCCTTTGTGGAAAAAATGGCCGATTTTTGCGCTGACCTGCTTATCACGCTTTACGAGCCGCTGGTCAGTGCCGGACTCGAAGCGATCAGCATTGCAGACCCTACGGCATCAGGCGATTTGATCAATCCCAAACAGATGGCGCGGTTTGCTGTCCCCCCGCTCAGGAAAATAAGCGACTGGGCAAAATCCAGGGGGGTGCATACAATATTGCACATCTGCGGCAATACCGGAGACCGTCTTGAACAGTTTGTCGACACCGGATGCTCCACCATCTTCTTCGACCAGAAAGTCGATATCGCAAAGGCTAAAGAGGTACTGTTCGGCAGGATGAGCTTCGGCGGCAATGTGGCCCCTGTTCACATACTGCTCAACAAAACCGCAGCAGAAGTTGAACAGGCTTGCAGAGAAACCATCGAGATTGCCGGGAAAGACGGGGGGTTCATACTGGTGCCGGGCTGTGATGTCCCCCCCACTATTACATTCGAAAATATTAAGGCATTTCACGATGTGGCGCTAAACTGGAAGTATTAACAGCACATACTGTTTTTTTATAAAGCTTCCGGCCCTGGGGCCGGAAAGGCACATGAAGGAGGAAAAAACGATGGCTGATGCAAAGAAAATGACGTTGGAAGAAGTCAATGCGTACATGAAGGAAAAATGCGGTTTTGTACCAAGGATGTTCCAGATCATCAACACCGTGACCCCTGATCCCGGCCGGACTTTTGCCGATTTTTATGCAACCATATTCGGAGACGGCGCGCTTTCCAAGAAAGTAAAGGAACTCATGTTCATGGCAGGCGGAGTGGCCTACTGCTCGCCCAGGTGCATTATCCACGCTATCCCTGCAGTATCTGCGGGAGCCACCGGTGAAGAGGTATTCGAGGCAGCAGCAGTAGGCATGATCCTTGCCGGATTTGTTCCAGGCGGGCCTGGCATCCCCTATGCTTTCGAGTATGCCCTCAAATGTATTGAAATTGCAGATAAATTCAGAAAAGGCGAGAAGTGGGAATACCTGCCGCAGCCTAAATTTGACCACGGGGTATTTTAAAGTCAGGCCCGGGGCGATGGGCGAGAGGCAATGGGAAATAGAAAAAAAGGAAAAAACTCTTGGCCTCTCGCCTGTTGCCTATAGCCTGTCCCGATAAAAAAAGGGCAGCTTACCATGAAGGTTTGCTGCCCTGACGAATTATTTTAGCATATATTGCCGTTCGTAAGGAGAGGAAATGTTTTCATTTAAAACAAAACAGAAAGTATTCGATATAGGCGGAATAAAAGTCGGCGGGCAGCCAGGAGAAAACCCGCCCCTGATGATAACTTCCATGTTTCACAACAAAGACAAAATAGTCAGGGACAGAAAAGGCAATTTTGACCGGCAGCGGGCCATAGAGATCATCGAGAAACAGACGGTGATGAGCGAAATCACCGGCATCCCGAGTATGGTTGCCATGGTGGCCAATTCTCCTGAAGAAGCTAAAATCTATATCGATTTCTTTCTTGAAACAACCAGTATGCCTTTCGGTATTGATATGTGGGTAGCCGAGCAGCGGGCCAGGGCAACCGAATATATCGCGAAAATCGGCGCACAAAACAAGTTCCTGTACAACAGCATAACGCCATGGGACAAAGACATAAAGGGTCAGGTGCAGAAGCTCAAGGACCTGGGAATTAAACATGTAGTTATACAGGCATTTGACGATCAGGACCAGACACCGTCAGGCAGGTTAAAATCGCTCGAATCTATCCTGGCCCAGGGAGCCGGCGCATTCGATACCGTTATCGTCGATACTTCTGTCATGAACATGCCTTCCACTTCCTTCTCGCTTGTCGCAAACAGGCTCATAAAAGAAAAGTACGGATACCCTTGCGGAGCAGCTTATTCAAACGGCACTCACATGTGGAAGGAAATAAAGGAAAAATGGGGCATGGACGGCTTCAGGGCCATGGACGCCGTAGTTCAGGGAATGTCCTCTGCGCTCTGGAGCGACTTCAATTTCTCCGGCCCCGCAGTAACAGCGCCGCGGGTCTTCACAGCTGTCGCCAGCGCCCACATGCTGCTGTCCACACTTGTTTACGATGAATCAGGAGTTATATACGATAATCCGAATTTGCCCTTACGTAAATATTACAGCGAATTTATTCAGAAACTGCAAGAAGGCGGGACGAGAAAAAAATAAGGAGATAAAACATTAATGAATTCGAGAGAAAGAGTACTGGAACTATTTAAAGGCAAGCCTGTCGACAGGGTACCGTGCTTCAGCGGAATGGGGAACATCACCGAGGAAGGTATCAACAAGCTCGGCTACAAATTCGCGTCTGTCCATTCGGATGCAAAGATAATGGCCGACACAGCCTCATCGACCTTCAAACTTTTCGGCTTTGAATCCGGTGTAGTTCCAGTGGACCTGTGCGTCGAGGCTGAAGCAATGGGTTGCTCCATCAATGTGTACGCTCATGCAGAGGGGATCATCTACCCTACTATAAAAGAAAAACTCATCCACAGCGAGAATGAGATGGACATCGGGCTTCCTGCCGACCTCGCAGACAGGGGAAGGATCGAACTCGTCGGCGATGCCATAAAACTCCTTAAGGCGGATATAGGAAACGAAGTGGCAATAGGCTCATATGTACTCGGCCCCTTTACCCTTGCAGGTCAGATCATGGAACTGAACGATCTTCTGAAACTGTCTTTCAAAAAGACGGACAAGGTGGCAAAACTTTTAGACCTGATGGCTGATGCCATTATCATCGTTGCAAAAGAATATGAAAAGGCTGGGGCCGACTTCATTACCGTCAGGGAAATGGGCGCCACTTCCGATGTATTGAGTCCCAGGGTGTTTAAAAACCTCATTCTGCCGCCGCTTCAAAAAATATTGAAGGAAATAAAAGTTGCTTCAGTGCTGCACATCTGCGGCAAAACAAATGATATTGTGACATTCATGATGGAAGCCGGCCCCACGGCTATCAGCGTCGAGCAGAAAAACGACGTTGCCGAAACACGGAAAAAACTGGGCAATGATGCGCTCATTTTCGGCAACTACGACCCGTATAATGTATTGGTATCGGGCGATGAAAACCTTGTGAGGACCACCATAAGGCAATGTATCGACAATGGAGTGAGCGCTGTATGGCCCGGATGTGACATTTGGCCGACTGTGCCGCCGCAGAATATGAAAGCCATGATGGATGAAATTAGAAAATACGGAGGTAAAAAGTAATGGGGGAGGAAGAAAAGAAAATAGAGATTTTGGAAAAACTGAAAAACGGCGTTATACAGTACGATGAAGATGCTTGCAAAGAAGGAGCGCAGGAAGCGCTTGACGCGGGCCTGGATGCAAACGAGGCGATCTTTGACGGACTTGTTGCAGGGATGGAAGAAGTAGGCAGGCTCTTTGAGGCGCAGGAATATTTCGTCCCTGAGATACTGATGTGTGCAGATGCCCTTTATGCAGGTCTCGATATCCTGAAGCCCCATTGCAAACAGATGGATATTGGGGTCAAGGGCTCAGTAGTTATCGGCACTGTCGAGGGTGATGTGCACGACATAGGAAAGAACCTGGTCAAAATGATGTTTGACGTTGCAGGCTTTACCGTCTACGATCTCGGCAGGGACGTGCCCCTGGATCAGTTCGTAGAAGAGCAGCTTAAGACCGATTCCGAGATCGTATGCCTTTCCGCCATGATGACCACATCAATGGTGGGCATGCCAAAGGTAATTGAGAAAATAAAGGCCAAGAACCCGAATTGCATGATCATGATAGGCGGCGCTCCCACATCGAAGGAACTGGCCGACAAATGGGGCGCCGACGGGTATGCTGCAGATGCCAGCAATGCCCTTAAAGAAGCAATAAAAATGGTCAGTTTTCTCAGGAAATTGAGGGACGAGAAAACTGCGGCGAAGAAGTAGCAGGACTGAATGAATGACTAATAAACATAAAGTAATCTTTCAGCCCGCGGGCCGGAGAGGAGAAATTGACGACGGCAAAACGATCCTGGAGGCTGCACAGGCGCTTGGCGTAGATCTCGAGGCCCTGTGCGGGAACAAGAAAGTATGCGGCAAATGCAAGGTAAGGATCGAAGAGGGCTTTTTCGAAAAAGACAATATCGAATCCGGAATGGCCCATATCACGCCGGCTGCGGCGACAGATGACGAATTGAAACATATAAAACCGGAAGATGGACCCGGCATCAGGCTTGCCTGTTCCTGCGAGATCCATGGAGATTTGAAAATCTTTGTGCCTGAAAGGTCCAGGGCAGGAAAGCAGGTTGTACGTAAAGCGGCTAAAGAAATCTCCATCGCGCTCGACCCTGCTGTAAAAAAATACACGGTAAAGCTTACTCCACCTACGCTCCACGACATGACGACCGGTGATTATGAGAGGGTGCTTAAGGCCCTTGAGGACAGTTACGGACTTAAAGGCCTGTCGTTCGATTTCAAGGCACTGATGACCCTTCAGGATGTGGTCAGGGAGGGTGAATGGATGACGACCCTTACAGTATGGCAGGACAAGGAAATTATCAAGGCAGAGCCCGGAGCGGTTGAAGTTTCATACGGACTCGCCGTGGACATAGGGACTACTACCTGCGTCGGATATCTCTGTGACCTGTCCACCGGCAAGGTCGTAAACACCGAATCTATTATGAACCCGCAGGTGCCCTACGGAGAAGACGTCATGTCGAGAATCACATACGCCATGACCAATACTCATGGATTGCAGATAATGCAGGATGCCATTATCACCGGCCTGAACGAGATAATAGAGAAGGTAGTCACTGAAATAAAGAAAGACGGCCCTGATCCGGGCCATGCCATCGAGGACCTGACCATTGTTTTCAATACGGCAATGCATCATATTTTCCTCGGGCTTAACCCGGTCTACATCGGCCGTTCGCCCTTTATCCCGGCAGTACAGCGCTCCCTTGACATCAAAGCGCGAGACCTCGGACTGAAGATCAATCCGGGAAGCTATATCCATGTGCTCCCCATTGAAGCCGGTTTTGTGGGAGCCGACAACTGCGGCGTCCTCATAGCCCAGGAACAGTACAATCAAAACGAGAAGGTCCTCGTTATAGATATCGGGACCAATGGTGAGCTTCTCCTCGGGAACAAGGACAGGGTAAGTTCCACATCCTGCGCCACCGGACCTGCCTTTGAGGGCGCACAGATAAAGTTTGGGATGAGGGCAGCGCCTGGAGCTATTGAAAAGGTGAGGATCGACCCGGTGACAAAGGAGCCTCAATTCAAGGTCATCGGCAAGGCTGACTGGCACACACATGTCGAGGGTAAAATAAATGCAAAAGGCATCTGCGGGTCGGGCATTATAGATGTCATTGCCGAAATGTTCAAGGCCGGCATCATAGATAAAACCGGCAAATTTGTGATGGACCACGGCTCCGGCAGAGTACGGCGGGACACCGAAGGCAAGCCCGAGTATGTCCTGGCCTGGGCTGAAGAGACCTCCATCAATACCGACATTACCGTGACCCAGGGTGACGTGCGTGCGCTGCAGCTTGCAAAAGGGGCCCTATATACCGGCGCAAAACTGATGATGAAGAAAATGGGATATACTACCCTTGACAGGGTTGAACTTGCCGGAGCTTTTGGAAGCCATATTGACAGAGAGGCCTCGCTGACCCTTGGCATGTTCCCTGATGTTCCGATCGATAATGTGGTGGTGGTCGGGAATGCAGCAGGAGACGGCGCCAGAATGGCCCTGCTCAATAAGGCCAAGCGGGAAGAAGCCGAGTATCGTGCGCGGTGGGTCGAGTTTCTTGAAATAGCTACTGATCCGGCTTTTGAAAAGGAGTTTATGCAGGCCATGCATATTCCTCATATGAAAGACAAGTTCCCCAATCTGAAAAAGATGCTTGAAGAACAGAACTCGCCGGTTGCTTCGGGCATAAAGGGTTAGCGGCAGCGTTAGAACAGATGGCTACAAAAGTTATAATAAATCCTGGAGCGTGCGGGTTCCCTGCTACTGTAGTAGTAAAAAAGAAAGATGGAAAAACCTTGTTCTCGGTATCCGTCACCTCTGAATGTGAGATGGTGTCGAAACTCGGCTACGAAATTGCGGAACTCACAATGATTGATGCGTTCAAACGGCTTATGGATAACCCGGTATACAGAAAAGGAGCAATATGCCTGCGGCATGTTGCCTGTCCCGTACTTTCGGGCATTCTCAAAGCGCTTGAGGTGGAAGCGGGACTTAATCTGCCCAAAGATGCCTCAATAACGTTTGTAACTGATGAAAAATGAATCTCAAATCCAGTGATAAGGATGAATCTCTTATGCTCGGGAGCTCTGTTTTGACAGTTCTAAGCTCATTTCACTTCAGCCTCGAAACTCGCCCTACGGGCTCAAACAGTCGAGGCTGTTTAACGTTTCATTTCGCTAAGAACTGTTATCAAAGCCAGAGCTATTCGCTCCAGAGCCCCATCCTTATCACTGGATTTGAGTAAATGTAAATTAATATATGGGGACAATCTTTTCAGCCGGCGCATATCTTACACTTGCGGTTTTCAGTGCAGCTGTGTTTTTAAAAACCGGCATACTCTGGAAAGCCGCCGGGTCATCTGTGGCTGGCAGGGGGGGCGCCGCGGCGGTTTCACGGCCGTCATGCCGGACAGCGTTGAAAACAGCAGGCGATATTTTTTTTCTCACCCGGCTGCTCAAAACCAATGACGTCCTGTGGTTCGGAGAATGGCTGTTCCACTGCTCTTTTTTGCTGGTAGTGCTCAGACATCTGCGTTACGTCCTGTACCCTGTTCCCGGATGGGTGGCATTCCTGCAGCCGGCCGGAATAATTGCCGGTTACCTGCTTCCTGCAGCTCTGCTTTACATACTGATTTCCAAACTGGCTGTCGAGCGGTCCTATGCGCCTTTATACAATCTGTTTCTTGTTGTGCTGCTCTTGTC
>JBEKJD010000085.1:0-11229 GCA_050011415.1 Dissulfurispiraceae bacterium
AAAGAGTTCCACGGTGGAATATTGTTTTGAATCCTTCCCTGAGCGGTCCAAACAAGTTTGAAGGGAAGGCGCTTGGACGGTCCAGGCCCAACTCTACACCTTCGCTCCTGAAGTCCTGTGCGCGAAGAAAAAGGATGAGCCGGGAGGCCGCAAGCTTATACCGTCTGGCCTTGATACATGCCGCCTCAAGGTTCTTGGAAAGCTGCGCAAAGACGAACGCTTCGTCCTGTGAAGGAGGGGTGAAGGTTTTCGCCTTGCTGATTGACTGATAGCTGCTCTTGGTTTCGGTCACGACCGGATAAACACTGTGGCCGTTCAACTCCTGCCATATTTCCCGATAAGGTTTGGAGAGCCTTTCTTTTATAAACTCCTCCCCCTTACGGGCGTAATCCAGCGCAGTACTTATTCCAAACTTCATCAGGTAGGCCGAAGTATTGGGGCCGATTCCCCATACTTTCCCGATGGGCAGTTTCTGCAGATAAAGGTGGATGTCCCTGCCAGGGACCAGGGTGAGGCCATGCGGCTTCTTCCACTTTGATGCTATCTTTGCCAGCACCTTTGAAAGACTCACTCCTATGGACACGGTAAATCCCAGTTCCTTCACCATAGTCTCCTGAATTTGACCGGCGATCATGCCGTAAGAGCCGTGGAAAGAACGGCGAAGACCAGTGAGGTCCGCAAAGGCCTCGTCAATTGAATATTCCTCAACATCAGGTGTAAAACGCCTGAGTATATCGAACATGCGGACTGAGAATAGACTATAGGTCTCATAGTCTGATGGAAGAATAACGGCATCAGGACAGACCTTCTTCACTTCAAAGAGCCTCATGCCTCTTTCCACTCCACGGGCCTTTGCCTCATAGCTTGCCGCGGCAACGATCCCCCGTTCTTTTCCGGTAATAACGGGTTTGCCACGGAGTTCAGGATGGACCGCCTGCTCACAGGAGGCGAAAAAGGCGTCTGCGTCCACATGCAGGATGGCCCGGGGCCACGAATGAATAGAAATAGGCTGAACGTCCACGGTCCCCTCCCTGGGAAAAGTGAAACTAACGGTATTTTCTGACCACGGCAGTCACCACACCGGCTATCTTCAGCTCGCTCTTAGGTACAATTGGCTTATAGCGGGAGTTGGCCGGCATCAGGGCAACAGTCTGCCCCCGCTTCTTTAAATACTTCATGGTCCAGGCGCCGTCCACTTCAGCGATAATGATATCGCCGCTCCGGGCGGTGCGGCTTTTGTCCACCAACACCATGTCGCCCGGCATGATACCAGCCTCTATCATGGAATCCCCCGATACTTTCAGTAAGAAAGTGGCCGCAGGATTATCGATCAGGTACTTGTCCAGAGAAAGAGTATCGAGCAGTTCTTCTTCGGCTGGGCTGGGGAATCCGGCCTCCACCATTCCCAGGACTTTCACCGGCGATGCAAGGGACCGGGGAATGAGGCGGCCCCGCTCGTCTTTCGATAGGACATTCAGTCCCTCTAATTTTGTAACAAGTTTATATACCGCGTTTTTAGAGCGAACGCCAACCAGTTCTCCCAGTTCGGAGAAAGAAGGCATGCGACCTCTTTCGCGGTAAAAACGGGATATTTCCGCGATCCGCGTCTTTAAGGTCTCCTTGTTAAAGGTATGTGGCATAGATTAATTATAGGTGAACGAACGTTTCCCAGTCAAGGCTACGAATTGCCATGCAAAATCTATTCGAAAGCGGACCGTCTTACGTGATAAGATGTAAGATTGTAGTGTATAATTCTTCAGATAATTTGAAAACAACAAAGAAACATAAGGGAAAACATCATTCACAAGGCGGCCTTAGAGTCGTTGCCATATTTGAAGCGGCAAAAGGGTTACTTGTACTGTTTGTCGGTTTTGGATTGCTGGCGTGCCTTCATAAGGACCTTGTCTCGGATGCCGAACAGTTCGTTCGGCACTTCCACTTGAATCCGGCCAGACATTACCCCAGGATTTTCCTCGATGCGGCCCAGCACTTGACAGATCGGTATCTTTTGGCAATGGCTTTCTCGGCGCTTTTCTACTCGGTGGTACGCTTCGCAGAAGCGTATGGTCTATGGCATGAGAGGCAGTGGGCCAAATGGTTCGGACTCCTTACAGGAGCAATGTACGTCCCTATCGAGATAGTCGAAATAATGCGGGACGCGACATGGCCCAAAGTTGCTGTATTAGTCATCAACGTAGGTATTGTGGGATATCTGGCTTACGCCTTATGGCAGTCACGCCATGACAGAAAACTTGCCTGAAATCGTATGAGAGCATGTCAGGGTCATTGAAAATGATAATTTGTGACAATTCCCTTGCAAGAGCATAACTAATTTGTTATCATCCAATTATTCGGGGGAGGATCAATGAAATTCAAAATCCTTATGCCGCTGACTTCTCTTCTTATAGGCATTATCTTCCTGTACGGCATATCGAATGCCGAGCAAAAAAAAATCGTGAAAGAATATTCATATCAGGCCGGCGAGCAGGACAGCAAGTCTACCTCCAGGGTACTGGCGATGACGCAGATCAAAAGACTGGTCCTGGAAGAAGCAGGGACGTATATCGCCAGCACAACAAAAGTTAAGGACTTGAAGCTTGAATCCGACCAGATCACTGCCATGACGGCAGGCATTGTGAGTCTCAACGTTATTGATGAGTCATGGGACGGCAAAGTCTTCTATATGAAGGCGGAGGCGACAATTGATACCGACGATGTTGAAAAAAAGCTTGAAAACATAGCTCAGAACCAGGACGTGATCGGGGAGTTGGAAAGCACTCAACAAAAGATAGACGAGCTTGAGGCTGAAGTAGAGAGTCTCAAAGCCGGCATGCTCGCCATGCAAAACCAGGTTCCACAAAACGGTCAGGCCGCCAACAACTCCTTGCAACCGGTACCGGGGCAGACGGCCAGGCAGGATTATGTGACCAGATATAATGATACCGTAGACCAGATGAGAAGTCTTGATATGGTACAAAACAGTTATGTGTATATCAATTCCGGGGATTACCCGAATGCCATGAATTCACTGGATAGCGCCATCGTATTAAGTCCCCAGGCGGCGCCGGCAGCATATATAGCGAGAAGCATTGTCTACGCAAACCTGAATGCTCCTCAGAAGGCCGCGGCAGCCCTCAACAAAGCAGTCCGATTAGACCCGGATATAGAGACAAGAGCCATACTGGTAAAGGCTTTTATGTATGAGAGGTCCGGCGACAACAAACTCGCGCTGGAGGAAGTCAACAGGGCCATAAGCAAGGACCCGCACGAACCGTGGGCGTACCGCCTGAGGGCCGGACTTTATATTAAGGGGGGCAGCAGGGAGCCGGCCCTTGCGGATATGAAGGAAGCGAGAAAACTGCACGATATCCACCGGCTACGACAGGAGTTCATAAATGCCAGGCCGTCAACACAAGAGCACACTCCGGTCATAAAAATTACTAATAGTTCTCTTAAGGGACTTGAGGAGAAGCCTGCCCCGGTAATAAGATCACAGGAAAAAGTAAGGGGAGAGCAGGAGAAACACGAAAAAGAGAGGTTGGAGAGGAAGCAACGACTTGTTAAGCAACAGCAAAATCAGGTCAAACGGCAACAGGAAAGGCAGGTCCGGCTGGCAGAGGCAAGACATCAAAACCTTCAGAGACGGCAGCAGGTCAAAAAAGAGGCAAGACCGAACCTGAAGCAAGTTAACACGGGGAGGCAACGTCAGAATACGGTCAAGATGCAAAAAATGCAACAAAAGGCATCGAAATAAGAGAAAAAAAAAGAAGACGTGAATTACCAAAAGTTCCAGGAAGTCTGCATCAATTAGTTTTTCAATTCGGTAATAAGAATTATCTGTGGTCGCCATTTCCCGATGACAAGCTATTTACTTTTGCCGTGCAACGTTATATGTTTAATTAGTTCATTGCAAGTGTATTGCCTATTTAGAGTCTGTTTATAAACTGACAGATTTGAAAGAATGCGTCATTCCCGTGCTTAAGAGCACCTGCCTAAGGCACCTACTTCTGGTGCTTCAAGCACCTACTGTTGGTACTGTTGGCGCAGGCGGGAATCCAGAACGTCTTGAAAGAACCGGATTCCCGTTTTCACGGGAATGACGGAACAATTGAGTCTATAAACAGACTCTATTCAAGAGAGGGTGTGTCTTTCATGCAAGACATAGATGAGGAACTGACATTTGCCGGCAGTGTATGTTCAGGCGAAGCGGATGCTTGTGAAAAGTTTATGGATGAATACACAGGCCTTGTTCTTTCAAAGGTGTCGGCACTTATGAAAACGCATTGTTCATATCCTGCAAGAGAGAGAGCATGTTCATTGATAGTCCTTAACAAACAACGCAGGGGTGTACGATATTTCCCGGTTGAGCAATGTGATGAATGCATGGATTCTTATGTGTGGTTTTTTGAATTTCTGAAGAATAAGATCAAAGCTTACAAGGGGACTAACGACTGCAGCCTTAAGACATTTGTCTGGTCAATAATAAACTCCCGGTCAACATATATCGAATGGTTAAGATGGAAATATGGCCGGGCCTATTAATAAATCAGCGTCGGAAAGACTCCCCAAAACAATTAAAGCCCTCGAAGAGCTTGAACAGACAATATATATAGGCATGCGGCTTGGAAAATCCGCGGAACAGATAGCAGGGGAACTGGGCCTGTCACTCGAAAAAACAAAGGAGAAGATAAGCGGCATCAGGCATGAGCTTATCAAGACCGGACAGCTTTATTTGATAGAAGAACCTCAATTTGTCTCTATCCATTCAGATGATCCTGATGCGCAGGATATGCCTGTTGCCTCAGGTGAGCTTAATCTGGATGAAAAACTTATTATCGATGAATTCATTTCATTTTTAAGGGATGCGATGGAGGAAATCCCGGCACATCAAACACGTCTGTTAAGGTTGAGATATAAGCATAACCTGTCCGCAAAAGATATTGTAGGGTTTTCAAACAAACTTGGCTTCAGTTTGATTCCTGATAAAACGCTTGGAGAACTGAAAGAGCAGGATGTTTTTTATGAACTGAACCTTGCGCTGAAAGGCGTGCTTAAAAAACTCAAGGCTGTTTATAAAGAAGACGCCTTGTTCGGATTGGAGAATTTGAAATATATTTTTGAGGAAATTGATCTATAGGGCTTGCGAATAGTTATAATCTGAAATTTTATGTCCGTCAAATAACTTTTATGGGAGCCAGTGTTATAAAAACTGCAATTCAGACAGGACAGGGTTGTTTTTCTGCAGTCGAGCGCCTGGGTTATCGGCAGTGGGCGAGTAACGCCGAGCCCACATTTTCATCTGGAACACGGATGATTTTCCGTACAGACAGCAGGACTGGCACAGCGGGCTATTCGCTCGCAAAGAAAAATTACCCTGTACTGTCTGAATTGCAATTATAAAAGGTTGCAGGGATTTATGAATGAGGAAAACGAGCATCTGAGTTTAAACACTGTCCGGTTTTTTATTGACGGCGGTACGTTGGACACTGAAAGCAAACGGCATATTGCCACATGCGGGAAATGCTTTGGAGTTTATCGCGACCTGAAAACAGTCGGGAAAGGGATACAAAGGTCATTTAAAGATGCACAGACAACAGCTTCCTGCCCTCAAGACTGGGAACTCGGCTCATATATTAAAAATGAAGCCACTCCCCATATGCGCGAAACATTAGCCGGACACATAATGCAATGCGACTGCTGCCTTGACAGGACTGCCCTCTACTACAAGGCGCTTGATGCTGATGCACAGGCGATTGCAACCCCGGTTGAATGGAAGACGAAAGCCTTGCAGGCCCTCACTGAACAAGGCGCTGCAAACAGGCAAAGGGCCTCTGTGTTTGAACGTATCAAAAGTTACATAACAGGCTTTGCATCATCACTGCCCCCTGCCCCCGGATATGCGATGGCTGCGGCTGTTACTATTGTCCTTCTCATCACGCTTAACATGCCTGAGAAGAATACCATCATTCCAATAGAGTCCACAGAAAAACTGACTGTCAGGGATTCAGAGGTGCCCTCGTCATTTGGCTTTACAGGAACAGGTGTGACCAGAGAAGTCAGCTATATGGAGATCACTCAGGCCGGACATGAAATTGTCTTTAAATGGAAACCTGTAGATAATGCCGCCACGTATACATTTTCAATCAAGGAAAAGAGAGACGGTAAGGCAATCTATTCCAGGACAACCAACAATGCGAAAGTTTCTTTGGACAGGAAAATGATAATGAGAAGAAGACAGTATAGTTGGTATATTACAGGGGAACTGAATAACGGACAATACTTTGAGTACACGGGAGACTTCATCCTGGCGAAATAGAGTCTGTCCATAAACTCAAGTTTTCTGTCATTCCCGCGC
The DNA here is from genome assembly GCA_050011415.1 of Dissulfurispiraceae bacterium. Taxonomy (GTDB): domain Bacteria; phylum Nitrospirota; class Thermodesulfovibrionia; order Thermodesulfovibrionales; family Dissulfurispiraceae; genus JADFXI01. The sequence goes on from JBEKJD010000085.1 coordinate 6,356, forward strand.
AGGCGGGAATCCAGAATGCCTTGAAAACACTGGATTCCCGTTTTCACGGGAATGACGACGAAAAATGAATAAAGCAATTTACAAACAGACTCTAAATAACAGGGCACTAAAATGAAAGTTTACTTGACCCCAATTTTTTTGACCTTTGTTTTTGTTTTGCTGGTCTGCTCAGGGGCCTCAGCAGAAGACATGGGCAAAAAAGAATACTGGATCAACAAATACGGCGAAGTCAAAACAGGCAAGCTGTACCAGAGGGCGCATAATATTTATAACAATATCCTTTCCGCTGCAGACAGGAGGATCGGTGTAGAGCCCGCGCTTTATATTATCAGGCATGAAGGGGCGCCATGGGCACAGTCCCTTGCCGACGGTTCCATCATCCTGACCAATAACGCGCTTAAGTTCTGCTATGAAAGCAGGTCTCCTGAAAACGGTGATTCAAGGCTCGCCTTTGTTATCGGCCATGAGATGGCCCACCAGTTCAACGGGGATTTCTGGCACTACAAATTTTTGAACACCAGGGCGGGCGACAAGGACAGTTCGCTCGCATTTCAGGACATAAGGGAGCTTGCCAAAAACCCTGACCTGCTGTTGTCCAAGGAATTACAGGCAGACCAATACGGTATTATTTACGCCACCCTTGCCGGTTACAAAAGCGCTGAAATCATATCTGAGGATGAAAACTTCTTTCTCGACTGGTCGAGACAGTCAAATCCGGACTTGAATGCGTCAAGCGTCATGGGTCCCTTATCTGAAAAAAGATTGATGTCTGTAAGAATGCGCCTTAAGGAAGTCTCGGACAGGATAGTCCTGTTTAAAATGGGAGTGATGGACTATTATATAGGACAGCTTGAGGATGCAATCAGTCTGTTGGGCAGATACGCCTCTTATTTCCCGGGCAGAGAGGTATACTCGAATCTCGGCAGCATATACCTGCGTCAGGCCTATGAGCAATTTTTGCAATCGAGAACACCTGAATCATTCCCTTTCGCCCTCGCCTTTGGGATTGATACAAAGACGAGGGCAGAGACAATCCCTGTTGCAAGGGGGTATTCGGAAGAAAAATATCGTGAATACAAGAAATTATTGACCCCGGCCATAGAGGACCTTAAAAAGGCGGTGGAATACGACCCGTTCTATTCTGAAGCGAAAAACAGTCTCGGCTGCGCCTATATAATTGACAACAGGTATTATGACGCTGTGGCAGTGCTTGAAGACGCGTTAAAGTTATCTCCGGAAAACAGAAAGATCAGGAACAATGTGGCTGTCGTTTATATAATGCTCGGTTTAGAGCTGGGGAGTGAAGCCATGCTTGAAAAGGCAGAGACCATATTGGCTGCCGCCAAAGAGGCTGACCGCATGGCTGCCATTAACCTGAAGGCCTTAAACAGGATGCTGCAAAAAAATATGGACCCCGCACTGGGTGCAGCGCCGTCAAGGGATGAACAGCCGGATGTCAGTATTGAGTTCCCGGGGTCGATGAAAATTAAACCAAGCTCTGTTATCACAAAAGATAACAATTATGAATTGGTAGAAGAAATATCTCTCACAAAAAAAGAAACCTTAAAAGTATTTAAAGTCCGAAAAGCGCAGATATTCCTGCTTGCTAAAAACAACAGGATACGTCTCGTATATTATAAAGATCCTCCGGAGATCAAAACAGATATAAAAGACATAAGGAATTCCGGGGTCTATATATCAGGCGCAGGCAGAAATGGCGTGGTTGTTTCAAAAAATGGGATAACGGATTATTTTGACTTCTAAACAGAGAATGAGTGTCCGTCAAATATAAATTAAAGGAAATTATAATCAGGAATAATGAGGAGGACAATAACATGGGAAAGGCATTAAAGCTTATTATGGCATTCCTGGCGATTTCGGGTCTGCTGACAGGTTGTGGAAGCACTAAAGGCGCGGAAAGGGTGACGGAAACAACACCTATCCAGGACCTGAAGGCTCCGGGGTGGGTTATAAAGGGGAGCGGGGCTTTCGGCGGGCATCACGGAAAGGTATTCTATGGGGTCGGCTCTGCCGCTGAAATGAAAAATCCATCCATGCTGAGAATGGCTTCTGAAGACAGGGCCAGGGCGGCCCTTGCCAAAGAGATACAGGTATATACTGCATCTTTGCAAAAAGACTACATGGAGTCGATGACTGCCGGCTCTGCCAATTCAACTTCAGACAGCCAGCTCGTGGAATCTGCTATCAAGACAGTTACTGCAATGACACTGAGAGGGGTCCAGATTGTTGATCACTGGCAAAATCCTGCAACCGGAGAACTCTTTTCATTGGCAAGAGTTGACATTGAATTATTAAAGAACAACCTTGACCAGACAAAGGACATAGACCAAAATACAAAAGAATACATAATGAAAAACGCTGACCGTCTGCATGAGCAGCTTGAGCAGGAAGAAGCAAAAGCAAAAGGCCGGCCATAAATTATTATGAAGCGCGTATAAGGAGAAACGGCCATGGGAAAGATATTCGCATCAATAATATGTATGGCAATAGCCCTCTCGGTGTGCGGCAACAGTGAAGCAGTAGTGCTGCTCACTAAAGAAGAAGGCTCTATGAAGGAGGCGCCCAAGGGGGTTTATGAGGTCAGCAGACCTCTGAACAATGGCCCCAAGGTCATGATAGTGATTCCGGAAACAAATCATGAATACAAATCACCGCTCACAATTGAGGTACGGTTCATACCGAGAGAGGGCAGCGAGGTTGATTTGTCACAGTTCAAGGTTGAGTGCCTGAAGTTTTTCAATATCGATATTACAGACAGGGTCATAAAATACACCACCAAAGAGGGTGTGAAAGTGGACAGGGCAGAGCTTCCGGTCGGCAATCATAAATTAAGGCTTACCATAGGCGACACCGGCGGCGGCATAACGCAAGAGGTATTCGTTGTTAAGGTGATAGAGTGATATATGCATAACAAAGTTAAACGCCTGATCGAAACAATAATCATCATTCTTATGATTGTTCTCCCTGTTGGCCCATATGCCGCATCTGCGACTCTTTATGAGGCCGCATATCTGGAATACCCTCAAAGCATTTACATTGTGGGGATAGCTGAAGTGCCTAAAACAGATAATCCATATAATGATAAAAGACTGGCAGAGGTCCTCGCGAGGCTTGATATTGCCAAGCAAATAAAGGTGCGGATCAAATCTGAAAGCATAGACAGGCAATGTGAGGGCGCAACCTATAAAATCTTTAAAGACCAGGTCGAATGCCGCAGCGAGTTCAGCACTATTGTCGAAGAGACAGTCGACGAATTTCTTGCGGGTTCACGCATTGCAAAGCATGGGGAAAAGGAGAACCTGGTCTATGTTGTAGCAGTCCTTAAAAGAAAAAACGCCGTGGAGACTATTGATGAAAAGGCGGGCGCTGCTGTTGACAACGCAAAAAAAGAGCTCAAAAAGGCTGAAAACGGTAATAAGGATTCTTTGAAAAAAGCTGAAGAAGCATATAAAAAGGCGGTTGTGCTGGATAAAGAGAAAGAGATTATCGAAGGGGTCAAAAGCAATACCGCAAAGGCTTTTGATAATCTCGAAAAAGATATTGTCCATTTAAAGGAAAAAGAAGCGAAGGCGGAAGAAAAATGAAGAGATCGGTGTTTTTTTGTTTTTTGCTGCTTTTGGTCTTGCCGAATATAGTCAGCGGATTCCCGGCAGTTGAAGTATACGAGAAAAACTCAAAGGCAGTAGTACTGATACTTGCCTCAAATGATAATAGTGGGCATGGAATGGTTGGCTCAGGCTCCATTATAGCCCCCGGAACAGTCCTGACAAATGCTCATGTGATATACGACAAGGATTCTTCCCGTCTGTGGACAAATATCAGGGTATATCTAAAGCCGGACATCGTGACAGGCAAGTTCAGCACTGACCTTGTCAAGAGGCACAAGGCTGATGTGATTACCTATGACACTGAGCTGGACCTTGCGGTTTTAAAGGTCGAGGGGTTGCCTTCTGATACAGGGATGATTGAAATCGGTAATTCAGAGGAGGTCAAGACCGGCGAAGAGGTAGTGGCAATTGGGCATCCTGAGCAGGGCGGCCTGTGGACTCTGACATACGGGAGGATAAGCGGCGAGATAAAAAACCAGTCAGATATTCCAGGCAAGCATGTCTTTCAGACAGATACCAGTCTGAATAGGGGCAACTCAGGCGGGCCGCTGCTTGACAGAAGGGGATATATGATAGGCATCAACTCGGCCGCAGCACGGGTTGGCAACGACAATATGCCTATAAACGGCATTAATTTTGCGATTAAATCGTCAGTTCTAAAAAAGTGGCTCGATGGGAAAAGAATATTCATAGCGTATGGCAAAAAGGCACTGTATAGTGAAACAATGCCTCATGTCGCAGCCATGGAAGATATAACACCTAAAACGACTCTTAAAGATATTAAACCCGATAAAGTGAAGGCCGATAACAGGGGACCTCAGCCGGTTGAAAAACAACCAGACGCAGACCAAAGGGTAGAACAAAAGAAGGAAACCGCAGAGCAAATAAAGACTTCTACAGCGGACCTTAAACCTGAAGAAAAGCCTGCTGACAGGGCTGAGGTCAAGGTTGACGTTGTCGAAAAAAAGGCCCGGAAGCCTGCTGAGGACAATAAGATGAAAAAAACTGAAACACCCGGGAAAATAACCAGCGATACGATACTAACTCCAAAGAGGCCGTACAGGATTGAGGATTTATGGGCAGAGGTTGAAAAAGAGATGGGCGATATGATGCAGGAGATGAGAGAGAGGATAAGGAGATGAAAGACAAACCCTTGCTCGTTCTATCAATAATAGTTTTCCTGTTTAGTGCTTACACGGCAGATGCGGCAGTACAGGTTTATCTTGATGAGACAAGAACGCAATA
>JBEKJD010000086.1:0-16984 GCA_050011415.1 Dissulfurispiraceae bacterium
TAGGATGGACCACAGCATCCTCCTCCGGCACTATAAATTCTAAGTCCCCAACTGTCTTTACCCTCTGCAGCCAATATGGCCTTTGCTTTTTCTGCAGCCTTTTCCGTAATGGTAACCATAACCGTACCTCCAATATTTGATACTTTTAGCATAATGCAAATCGCGTTAAAAAGGCAATCGATTCGGATTGCGTACGGTCTCTTTTGACCTTTTTGCTGAATATAGGATATTTTATACATGGTATGCTATTAATTCACAGGTCTATACTGAAGGAACTGGCTTCATCTTTCTTCCTTTCCATCCTTTTCCTGAATTTCACGCTTATGATGGAAAAATTGCTGCGTTTGAGCAGGCTCCTTGCAGGGGTCGGCGCATCGGCTTCTGATATGGCAAAAATAGTTTTTTACCTGCAGCCGCAGATACTTATCCTCACCATACCCATGGCCATGCTGTTGTCCGTTCTTTTCGCTTACGGGAGGATGGGTCAGGACAACGAGATCACTATACTGAAAACAAGCGGTATGCCGTTCAGGGCAATAGCTCTTCCAGCTGTCTATTTGGGGCTCTCATGTTTTATTGTCTGCATCAGCATGAGCTTCTATCTGAGTCCAAAAGGAAGCACTTACCTGAGAAAAGGATTGACGGACATCCTCACCAAGCGGGCTCCGATGACTATTGAGGAGGGCATTTTTAATACGGCATTCAAGGATATTATGATACTTGTAAGAGCAAAACCCGCGCCCACCAGCCTGTCGGGGATTTTTATTATCGATGAACGCAAGAAAGATGAACAGAAAATAATCGTTGCACAGGACGGCGAAATAGTCCCTGATAATGATACCTTAAGCTTTTCTCTATCCAGCGGCCGCATTTATATCACGAATAAAACAGTGATTACGGAAATACAGTTCGGAAAATATCATTTCAGGCTGACTCCGTCAATTGACCCGGGTGAACGCAAAAACAGCGAAATGACGCCCGCCGAACTACTCGACGAGTCGAGAATGATTCCGGATAGAAAGATTCCCTATCTTCTCGAATTTTACCGCAGGCTTTCGATGCCGGCCATGTGCCTTATAATAATCTTCCTGGGCCCGTCGCTTTCGCTTATGTCAGGAAAATCCGGGAAGCTGGGAGGCCTGACAGTTGGGTTATCTGTGTTCGCAGTCTATTACACGTTGCTGATCTATGGCGAAAATCTTGCGCGTACAGGGAAATTGCCGGTCGTCCTTGGTGCGTGGCTCTCGTTCACAATACTGTCGGCATTCGCGATAGTTGTATTCGAAAGGGTGAACAGAAAATGAAAACAGGTTATAGGTCACTGGTCTTTTTATGTTAATAGTTCAAAAACTTTACATAAAGGAATTCCTGAAAGTTCTTGTCGTGCTGGGGCTCGGCTTGTCCGTTGTTTTCAGTATCATCGGGCTTATCGATAAAATTGACGAATTTATGCCGCATAAGCCTGCGCTGAAATTGCTTTTCGAGTATGTCGCCCTGACGATTCCAAAATATTTTCATTACCTTATGGCGATGTCAACGCTGCTTACCAGCCTTTTTGTATTCTCCCAGGCCATCAAGAGAAAAGAAATAGTCATCATAAAATCCGCCTCCGGAAGAATGAAGCGAATACTTCTGCCTTTTCTGGGCATCGGATTGGCACTCACACTGTTTGGATTTTTCCTCGAGGAAACAGTAATCCCTGCAACGTCAAAACGTATAAGCGCCATAAAAAACCAGATAATGGAAAAAAAGAAAGAAGTGACGTTCAGGGACGGCACTCTCTATATGAGGGGCAAGGACGGCTCCATCGTGCGCATCGCGCTTTATCAGCCCGGAAAAAATATCTCAAAAGACGTCAGCATATTCAGATTTGACGCAGGGCGCCTGAATGAACGTATTGACGCGGAGACCGCCGAGTGGGCAGACTCGGAATGGAAGCTCAAAAAAGTCACATTGTACGAAATGTCAAACGGCAAGATATCAAAACTGCCCGAGATGCCGTACCCGAATATCGAATCCCCGAAAATATTCCAGGAGGACCTCTGGGCAGTAGACTGCTCCTGGGCATATCACTCTCTGTAGGAGGCGACCACAGGGTTCTGCAAAAGATCCTCCATACCAAATCCTCTTCGCAAAGCGGCGTTATTGCCGCAGGGCTGGGCCTTTTCATCAGCCTTATTTACTGGCTGGGATATTCCGTCTTTCTGTCCCTGGGCTACACAGGGGCGATTTACCCGCTCGTCGCGCCATGGATCATGCCGCTCATATTTGCCGCAATTTCCGTTTACCTGTACTCTCAAATACCGGAGTGAAACAAGGACGCAGTAAGAAGTAGGGAGGAAGCAGTAAAGGAGAAGGCAGTTAAAAGGAGTCATCAGGCGCTATAACATGGATAGACGGCTGAACGGGCTGACTGTACAGGTGGAGTCCTCTGCCTGATCACTCATATGGCACCTCCTCTGCCGAGGTGTGATATAATTGGGCATGCACATCAAATATGACCGTCATGCTAAACGGCGTATGAAGGAACGCGAGGTAACTGAAGATGAAGTTGAGGCGGTCATAGGGAAGCCTGATTACAGCGAGCCGAGCGTAAAAGGACGGACAAATGCCTTCAAGTTTTTGAATGGCAGGTATTTGAGAGTCACCTATAAAGGGGACTTGATTATTACGGCAACAATTAGAAAAAACCCATTTGTGAGGTCGAGCCATGAAGATTGAATATAGTAAAGAGGTAGACGCGTTGTATATCAAACTCAGAGATGCCAAGATAGTTGATTCGGAGGACCTTGAAGAAGGCATTACAGTTGACCTCGACAATGAAGGGCACATTGTGGGCATCGAAATACTCGACGCCCACGAAAAAGTAAACCGTACAGACTTGCTGAAAGTTGAGCAGGAAATGTTTACGGCAGTATAACCCACTTGGTCCTGCCTGCTCTTGGCGCCACTATATTGAATGCCAAAAAGCAAATAAATTATTCCGGTCAAAAAAACCTGGATGCCCGATTACTGTCCTCGGGCATGACAGAAAAATATTTTCTCTGTAAAATACTTTTCAGCTCGCCAGTGCTTCCTGCATTATTTCAGCCCCTGCACTGGTCCCAATTCGAGTGGCGCCTGCCTGAATAAAACGCAGGGCCTGCGACAATGTTTTAATGCCGCCTGCTGCCTTCACTTCTGCCCGGTCCTTAATAATGCTCTTAATAAGTTTAATGTCTTTTGATGTTGCGCCCTTTGTACCGAATCCGGTTGATGTCTTTATAAAAGACGCCCCGCAACTTAATGATATTTCAGTCACAGCACGCTTCTCTTTCTCTGTCAGATAGCATGCTTCTATAATGGCCTTATGGACTACAGACTTGGTCGCGGAAAATACCTCTGAAAGCTCGTCTCCCACAAAATCGAGATTCCCGGATTTGACCGCTCCTATATTTATAACTATGTCCAGTTCCTGGGCGCCATACAGGACCGCCTGCATCGCCTCATATACCTTGATGTTCTTCATTGTCATCCCCAATGGAAACCCTATCACGGTTGTTACTTTTGTATCACTTCCGCCCAGAATCGCTTTGCAAAGCGGCACGTAATAGGGATGGACGCAAACAGAGTAAAAATTATATCGTATTGCTCCTTTACAGAGTTTTATGACATCCGCCTCTGCAGCAAACGGGATCAAGAGTGCCTGATCAATATGTCGCGCCAACTCTCCCGGAGAAACCTGTTTATTCCCATATTGAAGGACCTTCGTCCTTTTTTTCTCTGACATAGCCGTTCACCTCTTGTCGGTATTTTGTAAGGAGCAGGCGGGCGGTATCCCCCACATGGAAGCGCACTTCGTCGACACTGCTCACAGGCATAATCTCCATAGTAGAGTTGGTTATGAACACCTCGGATGCTCCATACAACTCTTCAGGTGTAAATTCCCCCTCTTTTACCGGAATTGCATTTCTTGACGCAAGATCGATCACCATTCCCCTCGTAATGCCGTCAAGGATGCCGCATTGGACCGAAGGCGTTTGCAGTATGCTGTTTTTTAAAAAGAAGATATTGCTTACGGTGCCTTCTGCAAGATGCCCGGATGCATTCAGCATTATCGCCTCGTGCGCATCGGCCTGCTTCGCCTCAATTTTTGCAAGGATGTTATTCAGAAAGTTAAGAGATTTAATCTGCGGATTTAGCGCCTCTTTCAGATTTCTCCTGACCGAGGCTATCTTCAGATGTATCCCATTTTCATAATAGGACCGCGGGTAGTTTCTGAACTTTTCCGCAATGATGATAAAAGTCGGCTCTTTGCAGAGGTCCGGGTCCAGCCCTACCTCCCCTTGTCCCCGTGAGATAGTCAAACGGACATATGCATCGCTCACACCATTTGCAAGAAGCGTCTCATAAACGGCCCCCCTGATTTCGTCATCGCTCCTGGGAATGTCGAGCCCTATAAGCGAGGCTGACCGGTGCAACCGTTTCAGGTGCTCATCAATCAAAAAAACCACACCATCATAGACGCGCATCGTTTCGTATATGCCATCACCATATAAAAACCCGTGGTCAAAGACTGAAATCCTGGCCTCTGCCGCAGGAACAATAGAATTATTCAGATAAACAAACATGCTATGAAAACGCCTCTATTATGTGTTTTATATCGGATTTCCCGTTCCTCGAAACAATGCTCACTACGTCAAACCTGACCTGCTTTTCAATCTTATGCAGTTTGAGATAATAGAGTGCTATTTTCCTGATCTTTCCCTGCTTCCGGGAATCCACTGCCTCAAAAGGCTCTCCAAACAAACTACCGCTCCTCGCCTTGACCTCAACAAACACAAGGACATCATTATCACTGATAATCATATCCGCCTCGCCAAGCGGCGTCCTGTAATTGCGGTGAAGAATATTATAGCCTTTTGCTTTCAGATAGCCGGCAGCGATATCTTCGCCCTTCCGACCTAAATTTATTACCATCAAATATCACCCATGAAGCCCTCCGGCTCCCCGGGTTCTCCCACGGTAATTTTGGCCCCGGCCAGCCGTTCAAGAAGAAGGGGGACTCCCTCTATATCCTTTATATCTTTCTGACAAAGCACCTTTACAATTTCCCTGAATTTGGAGAATTCCTCCCACAGGCCTATCAACTGCGCTGATACCTCCTTGTTGAGCTGTTCTCCTTTGGCATCCCAATCCATTAAAAGGATGACACGGTGGAACCGTTCAGCTATATCCTCGCAGAATTCATATATACCCCTGCCGCCGTGAAGTGCGATGATTTCACCCACCAGACCTATTTTCCGAAGGGCGGAAACATCCCTTTTCCCCTCAACAATAACAGGGATTCTTTTGTTGACTTCATAGAGCGCCTGAAAAACAACCTTGAGTCTTTCGGCCCTCTCCAAATCGTCTCCCGGAATGTTCATAAGCTCTGCAATTCAAACAGCACAGGGTAGTTTTTCTGCAGTCGAGCGCCTGGGTTATCGGCAGTGGGCGAGTAACGCCGAGCCCACATATTCAACTGGAACACGGCTGATTTTCCGTACAGACAGCAGGGCTGGCACAGCGGGCTATTCGCTCGCAAAGACCGGGGTCCCCGAAAAGTCGAAGACTTTTGGGGGTGGAAAGTAAAATTACCCTGTGCTGTTTGAATTGCAGTCACAACCTGTTCCACCTCACATCCCAACAAGATAGCCGAATCTGCCGACAAACGCGGCGGGATTCAGATTCACTGTACCTGCAAGGCGCTGCAGTCGCTCTCCTTCGAAATCATCGCATGTCAATCGTCTCATGTACTTCAGTGCGACCTCATATGTTTCAGAAGTGATATCCACCATCCTGACCTTTGTCTTTCCTGAGGGATAGTCCACCATGTCGGCAAAAGGGATGGCCCTCAAATGACCGTCATTAAGCACGATCATTGCGCCCGTTCCGCATTTAAGGAGGTACCTGATGGCGCCGTAGCCAAGGTCTCTCGTATATTCAAGGTCATAAGGGATGGGAGCAGCAGCCCTCAGTTCATAGCCGATGTTCTTGTCCACAATAGTAGCGTTTATGCCCAGAGACTTAAGGGTGTCCATCACAAAATTCTTCAACACCCTGCCAAGCTGGATTTCGGAAAGCCTGGTCCTGCCGGTTTCATCTTTTTCCACCTGCTCATAATCGCTGAGTTCTTCATAGTCGAATTTCTCTGAAATGCCTTCTGCAAGGACGGCAACACCATGGTCAATGCCATAGGCGAGTCTCTTTATTACAGAGCCTGCCAGCACATCGGCGACCTTTTTGAAGGAGACCCTTTCCTCAGTGAATTCCTCTGCTATAAGCGTTATTGTTGCCCCGGCAGCCTTTCCGATGCCTAACGCAAGATGGCCGGCATGCCTGCCCATGGTTGTGATGAAGTACCACCGGCCCGTGGTCTTCGCGTCTTCCATTATATTTTGGACAATCTCCACTCCCAGATGCCGCGCAGTCTGATAGCCGAACGTTGAAGCACCCCCGGGCAAGGGGATATCGTTATCAATAGTTTTTGGGACATGGACTACATTCATGTCCCCCCTGGATTCCCGCCCAATCCAGTTAGCCATAAAAAGCGTGCCCTCGCCTCCGACAGTAACAAGATGGTTAATGCCGAGCTGCCTGAGCGTGGACATCAATACCTTGAATTTCTCTTTTACTTTATCAGGGAAATCCCTGGAGGTCCTTAAAATAGAGCCGCCTTGCGTATGTATCCTGGAGACGTCATTGATAGTGAGCGGAAGAGCGCAGTCTGTCCTGCCTTCAAAAAGGGGCTTGAAGCCCCCTTTTATGCCGATAACCTTTTTCCCCTGATTAATGGCCTCAATAGTGGCCGAACTGATGACGCCATTGATCCCCGGGGCAGGCCCACCCCCGACAATTATGCCGACTGTGCCGTCGTTTCTTTCAGCCATATTAAAAATGCCTGGCTATCGGAGCATGTTTTTCCACAAGTTCGAAAACAAACTTTTCCGGCTTGCGCCCAAAGCAGGTACCCAGGCTCTCAAAAAGGGCAATCTCAGCCACGTCAACCTCTCTCCGTTTAATGGCCTCGGTTGTCGGAATATAATGGATCTTGTTGCCTTCCACATCTGCAATGGTGTTGCCTGTCTTTCCCTCCAGCAGCATAAGCACTGCACAGGCGCCTGCCTTGTAGCCGAAATTCACATCATAGGCGGAAGATCCTCCTGACCGGACAAGATGACCGGGTGTGACTTCACGCACCTCCGGAACTTCATAGACGCCGGGCGCGTACATTCCAGTCTTCATCATAAACTCTTTTACTGCGGGATCATCCTTCAGGCGTTTCTCAAGCTGCTGCCTTACATATTTCGCCGCGCCTGCAAGTTTTTTATGTCCGAAAGCGTCCACTCCTGCAAATTCGTCATAAAGCATTTCACCATTTGCATTCTTCATGCCCTCTGCAACAACGATTATATAAGTCCCTGCCTTCACATCACTGCGCAGAACCCTGTTGCAATAGGTGGTCATCATATGGGCGTAGACAACATCAAAATCCACCGGGATTTCAGGTATCAATATACAGTCGGCTTCAGCGCCGATCCCCCCGTGCAGCGCGGTATGCCCCACATATCTGCCGAATACTTCTATGGCCAGAATACGGTTGTGGCTGAGGCCCGTGGTCTTCAGTTCCCGGGCAAAAACAGCGATCCTGTTAATAGATGAGTCGCCTCCCACGCTGTAAGGCTGGAGATCGAGGTCCATGGTCTTGGGGACATGAACACAGGGTATGCCCTGCGCTCCGAGGTCCACCACGACGCTTCCCGTGTCATCGCCACCGCTTATAACCAGGGCGTCTATGCCGAATTTCCTGAGTCCTTCTTTAATCCGCTCATACTTTTTCGGGTCTGCTATTTTACTGATCTTGACCCGTGAATGGCCGGCCTCGCTTCCAGCGAGTGATGCCTCGATGCGGCTTATCCTCTCTGCATTAAGAAGGACCACTGATTCGAGTTCCACGAGGTTGTAGAGACCGGCGTAGCCGTTGGGAATAACAACTGATTCAATCCCGTGGTCATAGGCCTCACGTGACACCCCTTTAATGACAGCGTTAAGACCGCCGCAATCACCGCCGCTTGTAATGACACCTATCTTTTTAATATTTGCCATTGTACCCTCCTCGATAAAGATGAACCGGTGAATCGGTGAGTCGGCGAATCGGTGAAAAATCTTTTACTCCGATTCACCCTTTCTACCCTTCTCCGGTTCTGATCATTTTATTGCACTCTTATTATCCATCAATGCCTGGACCGGCTTTAGTCCGTAAGGGCTCCCCTGCTCTATAGCAGTGAGAACAGTACCGCCTCCTGTAAAGAAGTAGTATTGTGTATTGTCAAGCACCGAAAGATAAAGGCCGGGACATAAATTCTTAAATTCCTGGAGGGTGTCTCCGCCGCCGTACATTTTAATAGCAGTCCGGTTATGGTCTATCGTGCTGTCCAATGCCGCTGAGCCCGCTGTAAAATGAGGGGTGTATCCCATTACCGCATTGACAAAAATAGTCCTCGCGTCAAGAATGCTCCCGGCCACGGTCTCGTCCTCAAAGGAACGGGCGTCGATATCGAGGATGTATTTGTATTGCTTCCCCGGGCTGAAATCTTTGATCATGACGGACCTGTATTTGCCCTCAACTTTACCTTCAAGGGTATCTGATTCAACAAGGTAAGGCAGTTCCACAATTTTACTGTTGGCCTTGTCTTTTTCAACAAGGTCTCTTGCCGCAGTAATATCTTTGTCCGACACTCCCTCGATCCTTACTCCGTATTTGGCGCAAAGAAAGGCGTTATAAATCACTCCGCCAAGAATCATTTTATCAACTTTGTCATAAATGGCGTAGAGGGGTCCGATTTTCGTATCATACTTGGCCCCTGCAACAACAGCGACAAAAGGGCGCACGGGATTGATAACAGAGTTCAAATTGGCTATTTCCTGCTGCATCAAAAAGCCGGCATAGGACGGCAGGTGCTTTGTAACATCATATGTTGAGGCGTGTGGCTGCCATGAGCCGAATGCGTCATTGATAAAAATATCAGCGAGCCCGGCAAGCTGGAGTGCGAAGCTTTCACGCGCCTCCCCCCCTGCTTCCTCGCCGTTAAACCACCGGGTATTAGGAAGATATATACCCCCGATTTTATGTTCGCGCAGGCTGCGGATGGCAAGATTAATGGAAGTATCGATACCTACTATGCCAAGTTTGGGGTCAACATTGAACCGGGGGATATGGAAGGTAGTATGCAGCTTGTGTTCAAGATATTCGGCAATAGGTTCAACAGAGTCGCCGGCCCTGCATGTGATGTCGCCCGTCTTTTTGTCCTTCGGCCTCCCCACATGGGTCATTAGAATCGGCCTTCCACCCCGCTCAACAATGTTATAAAGCGTACCGAAGGTCCTGTCAATCCTGTAAGGATCTTTAATTACTCCGTCTTTCACTACATTATGGTCAAACCTCACAAGGACAGTTTTACCTGCAAGGTCCGCCTGTTGAATTGTCGGCAGCCTTTGGTCCAATGCCAGCTTATCCACGGTGTTCACTTCTACAGCCCCAAAAGAGACTGGTTGACTTCTTTTTGCACAACCACAGGCTTGATGGTCCTCTTTAATATGTCCTGTGTGCCGGCAACCTTGATCTGCTCAAAAAGCAATCCGAACTTTTCCTCCAGCTCCTTCATTATGGGGGCTTTTATATCAGACGGCAAATCCCACCATTTTTTCTTCAGCGGGCCAAAGCCCTTTTTCCGGGTGCTGTAAATAAACTGCTCTTCGGTCTGTCCTTCTTTCCTCTCTTTAGCGTATTCTCTTGATATGAAGTCATAGACATCTTTTCTGAACTCTCCCGGAAGACCTGAGCTATCATACATCATGTTCTGGAAGCCGGTGGCGAGATGGACCTCTGAAGTAGTTGTCTCAGGGAACATGTGGAATGCTTCATCGGGGAGCGTTGAGGCCCCGTGCTGCACACACCCTGACAGGCCGTACTCTTTCCTGGCATATTCCGACAAAACTTTCAAAGTGTCAAAATCTATTTTCACTTTTGCCAGGGTGCCGTCAGGCAGCACAACACCTCCGTGACTCGTGCCTGTTTGCACACTGAGCTTGCTCAACCCTCTGGTCCCCTTAAAAGTCTCCCTGAACCCGTCGAGATACGCCTTTAATTCATCGGGGGTGCTGTTTTTTGTCCCTATTTCGCCGATCTCCCCGCCTATCGACACCACTATTCCAGGGGGTTGCAACTGCCTCACATGCTCTGCCAATTCAGCAGTCCTCTCAAAGTTGGGCCTCTGCTGCTCTTTTACCGAAGGTTTTGAAAGATCAACAAGTGTTGAGGAATCAATATCTATATTGTAGAACTCTGCTTCGATTGCCTCGGCGATGAGGCCCTTTATATAGTTCACCTCAGGCCCCGGGTCGCTCAGGTAGTTTTTCCTTACCAGCTGGAAATGATCACCCTGTATAAAAACCGGGCCCTCGTGCCCTTCCCTGACCGCGGCTGCAAGAACAACTGCCGCATATTCGAGAGGCCGCTGTTTTGTGTAGCCTATTTCAGACCTGGCGATCTCGAAGATCATGGGACCGACTTTTAATTCATGTGCTTTTCTGAATGCCGCTCTTACGGCATCGTAAGTGAGTCCCCTGATATTCATGGCAGGAACGGTAAAGCCCGGATAAGCTCTCCCCATATCTTCATACAGGCCCTGGATCGAGGCTGGAACAACGCCGCATGCTTTTGCAATTTCTTTAACAAGGATCAGGAGAGCTTTTTTCTTTTCATCATCCGGCTCAAAAACTGCAGCATAAACCAAAACGTCCATCACTGAGCGGACAGCGCTCTTGTCTTTTACCGTAACAGAACCGTTCTTAATGTCAATTGCATCCATCAGACCTTGTATAGCCATAAGACCTCCTATATGGGAAGATTATGGGCATATTATAGCAGATAAGCTGTTATGTTAAAATAACACCACAAATCCTGCTATGGAGATTTAAAAACATGAAATTGCACGTCAGTGCGAGGACCCGAAGGGTCCGTGACAATCTGCCAAGGATGGCGGGCTTATTACTGTCCTGCCTCATTCTCTGTGCTGGGACCGCTCTTGCATCTTTTGATCATGTTGACAAAGTGCTGGTCGTCAAAAACAAACGGCTCCTGATGCTTCTTCAGAACGGCTCTGTTCTGAGAGAATATAAAATCTGCCTTGGGAAAAGCCCGAAAGGCCGCAAGACGAGACGGGGTGATTACAGGACTCCTGAAGGGACCTATATCCTCGACTCCAGGAACCCTAAGAGCAACTATCACCTGTCACTCCATATATCCTACCCCAGCAGGACCGATAGATTAAAAGCCAGGCATCGCGGCGTTTCTCCGGGCAGCGATATAATGATACACGGGTTTCCGGAGGATATATCAATGGATGACCTCGGTCCCTACCGGGATTGGACAAAGGGATGCATCGCTGTCTCAAATTCCGCTATTGAAGAAATCTGGCAACTCGTGCCTGACGGCACGCCTATCGAGATCGTGCCGTAAAACCGATGTGACCGGTCTTGCTAAGTTTTTAGAAGTTCCTCGATTTTCCTTACAATCACTTGAGGCAGGGCATCTCTGTTGTCCGGGGTCACTTCAAGGATCTCCATGTCCTCCCTGGCCTTTACGGTTGCAATGAACTCATTTCCCCCAAGGGTAATGGTGCCTATTACGATAGAGGGTGAATCCAGTGCCTTCAGTGCAGCCTGTCTGAAAGCCCCGGAGAAGCACTCCATCTTTCCGATCTCGTCAAGGATGATGACCCGTATGCCGACAGGAGTGATAGAAGGGACGGCGATGGACTCGATATTCTCAATGCTGACTCCAAATCGTCTGATATGCAGATCGGATTGTATGTCCTGATGGGCAAGGTAGCCCTTGTGTCCGTCAAGGGAGTTCATGACAAAACCGACCCGCTTGCCTTCCCTTCGCTCCTCTTCGGTATAAAATCCGGTGGCGGGAACTGTGAGGGATTGAATCACTTTCTTGATAACCGTTGTCTTTCCCGATGAGGGCGCTCCAGTCAGGAAAATATTCTTCTTCATAAAAGTAATTGTACCCTATATTATGTGCAAAGTGGACTCACCGACTCTATCACTTGATTTCTGCCATTCAGACAGTACAGAGTTGTTTTTCTTTGCAAGCGAATAGTCCGCTGTGCCAGCCCTGCTGTCTGTACGGAACATCATCTGTGTTCCGGTTTTATATGTGGGCTCGGCGTTACTCGCCCACTGCAGATAACCCAGGCGCTTGACTGCAGAAAAACAACTCTGTACTGTCTGAATTGCAGATTTAATTTAAGTGTGTTTGACAATCCGGCGTGGAAAACTAAATAATTAAACATGGTTATGCGATACAATGCATTCGGTCCTTATCTCAGAAAGAAATTCGGCACTATTGTATATAAAGTGAATGTCGATGCCGGTTTTACCTGCCCAAACAGGGACGGCACACTCGGAGTAACAGGGTGCATATACTGTAATAACAGCAGTTTCAGGCCTTCTGAGTGCAAGTCCGACATCCCGATTGCAAAACAGATTAAGGACGGCATAGCTTACCTTTCGCGCCGGTATAAGGCAGCAAAATATCTCGTATATTTCCAGCCCTATACCAATACCTATGCTTCGTTGCCTGAACTCGAAAAGGTCTACCGGGAGGCCCTTGCCGAGCCTTTGGTGGTTGGCCTCGCCATCGGCACACGTCCGGACTGTGTTGATATCGACAAGATTAGACTGCTCCAGTCATTGTCAGCGGACTACTTTATCCTTGTCGAGTATGGGCTGCAATCAATTTATAACAAATCTCTTGATTATATATTGCGGGGTCATGATTATCAGTCTTTTCTGGATGCTGTTGCACTGACCCGTGACAAAGGCATCCACATCGGCGCACATATAATTGCAGGACTGCCCACTGAAACAAGGGAAGAGACGCTCGCGATGGCGGATGAACTGTCTGGTCTTCCCATCGGTTTTTTGAAGATACATCAACTACAGGTTGTAACAGCACCGGACTCCATACTGATCGCTCCCAATTGGGGCAAGAGCAGGCAGGAAATCATACGCGATATAGAAAAGAGGTTTACTGAACGAAATGCTTTCCAAGGTTCTAAGTGCGCATGTTATCGGCATTGACGCACATCTGGTTGAAGTTGAAGTAGACATATCTTCAAAAGGTCTTCCCCATTTCTCCATTGTGGGACTGCCCGATGCTGCTGTTAAAGAGAGCCGGGACAGGATAAAGGCCGCGCTGAAAAATATCGGTTTTAATTTCCCCTTAAAGCAGATAACTGTTAATTTGGCCCCTGCCGACCTTAAAAAAGAGGGTTCATCCTTTGATCTTCCTATTGCCGCTGGAATTATTGCAGCAGAAGGAGTCATTACTTCACATTTGTTCAGTAGTTTTATAGTTGCAGGCGAGCTTTCGCTTGATGGCAAAATAAAACCGATCAGGGGAGCGCTCTCCATTGCACTCGAAGCGAAAAGACGCGGCCTGAAGGGCGTGATACTGCCCGGAGAAAACGCTGCTGAAGCCGCAGTTGTCGACGGCATTGCAGTTTATCGCATGGGAAGCCTGCCGGAGGCGGTTGAATTCCTGGGCGGCATTTCAGAAGGGAAACCGTTTGCCGTCGACCTTTCCACCGCCATGGTCGAAAGCTCTGTATATGAGGACGATTTTTCGGATGTAAAGGGACAGGAATACGCAAAGCGTGCGCTGGAAGTGGCTGCGGCAGGCTCACATAATATCCTGATGATAGGTCCTCCAGGCAGCGGCAAGACAATGCTTGCAAAACGTCTCCCTTCAATTTTGCCACCCATGATCTTTGACGAGGCGCTCGAAGTTACAAAGATACATAGCATTTCAGGTCTCCTGAAAAAAGGCCAGTCCCTTCTCGCAACGAGGACCTTCCGGGCCCCGCACCATACAATTTCGGATGTTGCCTTAATAGGCGGCGGACAGACGCCTCGCCCCGGAGAAGTGTCATTGGCACACCACGGAATATTATTTCTGGATGAACTGCCCGAATTCAAAAGAAATGTACTTGAGGTGCTCCGCCAGCCGCTGGAGAACGGAGTTGTTACCGTTTCGAGGGCAGTGGCAACTGTTACCTATCCTGCCCAATTTGTTCTTGTAGCAGCAATGAATCCATGCCCCTGCGGTTACCTGGGCGACCCCGCGCATCAGTGCACCTGCACTTACAAGGAACTGTCGGGCGATTATTCGGGAGAGAGGTCGGAGATACTGCGTCAGCGGGTATCCGAGGCAAGGGAGCGGCAGCTCAAGAGATTTAAAGACGACAAACTGTTCGCAAATGGCCATATGAAAACCCGTCATATTAAGAAATACTGTTCGCTTTCCGGTGAGGCGCACAGCCTTCTGGACACTGCAATGCAGCGGCTCGGTTTAAGTGCTCGCGCTTATTCGAGAATACTTAAAGTTGCCCGCACCGTTGCTGACCTGGACAGCGCCGAATCAATCGTCTATTAAAATGTCTCCAGGTGTGTCAGACGCATGGCGCCCCGTTTCATAGCAAAACAATATTTTCTGATCAAAAGCGAGTGAACTATTAGGAATGAAAATTAAAACAGCCAAAACAAATACTGCCGATAGCTGTATTCTCACGAATTATCACCTCTCATATTTTTTATCCAGCGTTGCATTTTTTTAGCAGTTTAAACATGCGGATGTCAACGCAGAACCTCATCTTCCAATATCGTCTTGCCTCGTGAAAATCGATCTTTGGCTTTCCTGAGAAGCCGGCGGACTACCTCACTCCCACACTTAATAATACCTTTAGGTTCTGAACTTCCGTGGCCGGTCCTTCGGCCAACCGCCTTTTCTTGCGTTCTCTCACACTGCTGATGTTTTTTCTCACTCGATGCGCATCCATCTCGCGTGCCGATTAAGGAAAACTATGGACAACCTCCTAATTATGTCACGAAATGCAATTGACTTTACATCTTTGAAGATGTAATATAAGTTCAATGAATGAACAAAGAAAATGGCAATTAGTGTATTACGAGATGGCCGGCGGGAACTTTCCGGTCAAGGATTTTATTGACCGGATGGATGATCCCGATCAGGGTAAGAGTTAAAGAGGCGCTTATTGGTGAACTCAGAAAAAGGGGGTGTTTATGCGTTGTGTAAATGATCACTTCAAAGAGAAAAAGCAAAATCCCAAGTTTAGGGAAAACTACGAGTACAACAAAACGCTGACCGATATCGCCGTAAAGATAGCCATGGAAAGGGAAAAACTCGCTTTATCGCAGGCCGCATTGGCACGGATGGCCGGTATAACTCAACAGCAACTTTCGCGCATTGAAAACGCTTTTGACTGCCAAATCTCGACCCTTTCCAAGGTTTTCAAAGCCCTGGGCATTTCACTTGAATTCACTAAACACAAGAAAACCGCGAACAATCTAAGCTGCAGCAGGTCGTTATCATTATAGGGGCATATCACAAAACAGAAATTTTGGAGAAAATCTTACTAAATGTGCTAAATCTGATAAACTCGTAAAAAGATGGTTACAAACATTAAAACTAAAAGAAATTCAAATAACCCTCTCTGGAGGTCCCATATCACTACAGCCATTAAGACTGAAGAACGGGATAATATTTTGGTTAATCAAACGCCATTATTGCACGGTGTGGTGGCAGCTCCTCCTTCCAAGTCTTATACTCTGAGAGCGATTATGATTGGCGGGTTAAATGGTAAAGTTACGATTGTTAACCCGCTTGTCTCAGAAGATTCACTTGCAGCCATTGATGTGTGGGCAAAACTCGGGGCAAAAATTGATTTCAAAAACAGTAACAGGTTATTTATTAAAGGGGTCTCCGGTCACCCAAAACCACTTGGCAGCACTATCAATGTTAATGAATCCGGTACTCTTCTTAGATTTATTCTGCCAATACTCGCTTTGGCAAAAGGCGACTTTATTGTTACCGGTGAAAAAACAATATTGGAGCGCTCAAATAAAACCATAGTGGAAGCACTGCGTAATTGGGATGTCGAGATTGAGGGGCAGGGCATACAACATAAACTTCCCATTAGAATTAAAGGCGGGGGGGGACTCAAAGGAGGTGTAACGGAAATAAGCGGAAGGGAGGGTTCTCAGGCAGTATCTTCTCTTTTAATAGCAGCTTCCCTGGCTGCAGAGGATACAACTATTATACTAAAAGACAAGCTTGTTTCCAGGCCGTATGTCGACATTACCATAGATGCTTTAAGCAAAGCCGGAATTAAAATAGAAAGATACGGTTACAGGAGATTTACGATTAAACGGAATCAACCTTTCAAAATAGCGGAAGATTTCATTATTCCCGGAGACTACTCATCAGCCGCGTTTTTAATTGCTGCCGCTTGTCTTGTTCCGTCAGATGTTACTATCACGAACCTTTTTAATGATGCTCAGGGGGACAAGAGGATTATCAATATCTTAAACAGGATGGGTGCAAAAATAAAACGTCATGGAGATGGCGTTAAAATAAAGGGGCCTTTTGAACTTCAGGGGGCAGACATTGACGGCAGTGATATTCCGGACATTATCCCTATACTGACCGCAGTTGCCTGCTTTGCAAATGGTAAGACCAGGATTGAAAATATAGAGCACTTGACTCATAAGGAAAGTAACAGGATAAAAGCTCCTGCCGGCCAGCTGGGCAAACTGGGAGCAAAAATAGATACCAGCGAAAATTCTGTCACAATATACAACTCAGTTTTAAAACCGGGGATCGTGTCATCATGCAGCGACCACAGGATTGCAATGTTGCTGGCCGTAATAGGGCTGAGGATAGGAAACGTCAGAATAACAAATACAAATTGTATTACTAAATCTTATCCGTCATTCCTTAACGATCTGCTATCTCTTGGAGCAGATATTACGACCTTTTAGATATTCGGATAATTAAGTGGTGAATTTATCTGTATGGACCCTGAGCTGTTCC
>JBEKJD010000087.1:0-11031 GCA_050011415.1 Dissulfurispiraceae bacterium
ACAAACGCTTTGGAAATGTAATGCCGCCGATGCAGCCGGAAGTTATCACCGCGCCTGCGGTCGAAGTCTCTCCATCCGCGGGGATATCTACAAGCACCTCGTCGGCGTATTGTATCGACATCCGCTCTGCACACCATTCGCCCTTAATAAGGCCCTCAGTCATAAACATGCCGACAACGAGCTCTCTTATCATAAGAGGCGTACAATAAAGACTGAGCGCCTCTTTGCCGTTGACGGAAATGCGCAGTCTCTTTTCCAGGGCCACGGGGTCCTCATGCTCTTCAAAAGAATCCCCGCTGTTCTTATATATATTTCTCTTTACGAATCCTTTCATAAAAATCAGGCAATAGGCTATAGGTCATAGGCTATAGGTAAAGAAAAAGGGTCTTTCTCTTTTTCTGTCTTTTCCCATCGCCTATCGCCTATTGCCTCTCACCTTTTATTTTTAATTGTTCATACATTCTGGCATTCTCAATCGCTGTACCGCACACCTCTGCAAGCGATGAAGAGAACGTAATATCCTCGCCTGAGAACTGCCGCGGCACGCCGGTAAGCAGTCTTAAAACCCCAATCACCTTTTCTTTGACAATTATGGGAAGGGTAAGCATGCTTTTGATGCCCTCGTGGCCGGCCTCTTTCTGGTAGTGCACTCTGGGATCGGTCGTGACATCATGCATGGCAACAGGCCCCTTCTGGAGGGCCTCTTTTACATTTTCTTCAAAATCCACCGGGCCGCGGGCCAGATACTGCTCACTTAATCCATAGGCTGCGACAAGCTCAAGTTTCTTCCCGGATTCGTCGAGCAGCCGTATCGTGGCCGCTTTTAAATTCATCACTTCCGGCAATTTCCTTACAATAAGGTTCAGCACCTCGTTCAAACGCAGACTTGAACTCACTGCCTTTGTCACGACTTCGAATGCCCTCAGGTACTCTTTGGCGCGGGATACGGTAGACTCGAACTCACGAGCATTCATTATCGCTATGGCAGCCTGCTCGGCAATAGCGGTCATAAACTTCAGGTCCTCGGGTTTATATTTTATCGGCTCAGCGGTGTACATCCGCAAAACGCCTATAACTTCTTTCTTAAACATCACAGGGATTGAGAGAATGCTCCTGATCCCCTCATCCTCTGCCTGGCGACGGTATTGAGCATCAGGATCAGCACTGATATCGTATGTGGATGCAGCTTTTCCCGACAGTGCATCGAATATGGTGGGGTCATAGGCAACCGGGCCCTTATTGATATACTGCTCGCTAAGACCGTAAAAAGCAACCACTTCGAGTTCCTGAGTTTCCTTGTTGAGCATCCTCAGCATGCTTGCCTTGACATTCATGACTTTTACCGCATTGGCAACTATAAGGTCCAACACCTCGTTAAGAGAAATGCTCGAACTTATAGCCTTGCAGATATTCTGGTAACTTTCAAGATAGACCTTTTTCTCAAATATATTTTCGGCGCATTCAGGACACATGCCATGAGTGAACACACCAAAGCCCTCATCGGTGAGATGTTTTTCTATCTGTTTCCATGAATCGTCGCTCAGCCGTATCTTTTTGCACCACGCACAAATCGGGATGAGCCTTTCCCTATGCAGGTCTTTTAAATATGCTTCCACAGCCGAAAAAATCCGGTGGCTGTCTCTTAGAACAGATACAACCCCAACCACTTTTCCGTCACGGTGAACAGGAGATGAGTGCTCCTCGATAAACCTCTTTTCAGTGTCTTTCCTTAAAAATACAACGTCTTTTATGATGGCCCTTGAAGACTGAAGGCACAGATTCGCCGGGTACTCGTAGGCAGTCAGCCGAAGTCCGGTTGCGTCCTCATAGCGCAATACTTCATCGCACCTTTTACCTCTGACATCTTCCGAAGTCAGTCCGGTCAGAATTTCAGCGCCTTCATTCCAGTGTTCTATTCTTCTCTTGCCATCGATGAAGTAAACACCGTCGGAGATGCTGTTGAACATGTCCAAAAAGATGTTGCTGAACATTTATTATTATATCCCCAGCGTCGCGGGTAATGGGTTATGGGTCATCGGTTTTGATTTTCTCCTATTGCCTATTACCCATAACCTATAACCTGTCTCTTTCAGGCTGCTTCAATCCTGACACTTACCAGTGGAAGGCCCCCGTTCAGCGCCGGGTATGTCAGTGAGTTGACCTTGGCATGAGCAAAGTGAACAGGAGCAAATACCGTCCCTTCAGGCACCTCATCAGAGATTAGTGCCTTCAAATACATCGATCCTCTTTTCGAGGTGACCTTTACATAACCCTCATTGTTAATACGATATTTCTGAGCATCGTTAGCATTTACCTGGAGAAAGGCATCAGCCACTACCGAGTCGAGGTTCCTGGAAAGGACCGATAGCGCTCCTGAATGCTGAAGGACGTTGGAGGTAACGAGATATATCGGATACTCATCACTTACCGTCTCCATAACTTCATAAGAAGCAGGGTTGAACGACGGGCGGAATTCATCCTTGCTGCCTGATACTACAATATCGGCAATGGATGCGCGTATATCGGCAAGGTCTTTCAGGCCCAGGTCCCTGTTCATAAGCCGCGCAAGATTCCTGAATATCTTCCAATCAGGGATGGACTGACCGGCTTCCGGTATTAGTTTCGGTATTTTCTGCACGCTTCCGGTTGCACTCATAAACGTCCCTTCTTTTTCAGCCCAACTGCTTGCAGGCAGCACCACATCGGCCAGTTTTGCAGTATCCGTGAGGAAGATGTCCTGCACCACGAGGAACTCAAGCTTTTTCAGAGTCTCCTCCACAGTGTTTACATCCTGGAACGAGACCAGGGGGTTTTCTCCCATTATAAACAGCGCTTTTATGTCGCCGGGTTTATAAAGCATGTCGTATGCATTTCTGCCTGATGCGGAAAGCGGTCTGACGCCCACCATCCACATGCCGAGCGTATTTGAGAACTCAGCCGGGACCTGTAGTGTTTCAGGGGCATCTCCCATCAGCAATACAAGGTTTGCGGCGGCCAGGAGCGTGTTCAGGCTCTTGGTATTTTCCGAGGACCCTGATGTCATTGCAATAACTCTCTTGCCGGAGGCGGAGTATGCTCTCGCCAGCTGAGCAATTGACTCTTCAGGCAGCGAGGTGATTTTCGACACGTGGGACAGGGAGAACTCTTTCAGCCCAGCCACAAGGGCATCGAACTGCGGCGTCTTAACAGCACTCTCCTTATTGTAAAGTCCTTCATCGACTATCACTTTCATGACACCGTTCAGAAGGGCTATACCGGTCCCCGGTTTTATTCTGAGCCACTGACTGCTGTTTCTCGCAAGCTTTGTCTCCTTTGAATCAGCAACTACCAGTGTGGCCCCTTCATTTTTAGCCTCTATGAAGTTCAATCCCCATACAGGAAGAGTGGAGGTTATATCAGAGTCCACCACAAGAATAAAATCGGCATGGAGAGGGGCTTCCCAGTCAATCGGCAGGCTGTCAAGGGCAAAGGCCATTTCAAAAGCCTTTTGAGCTTTTGCATAACCGAAACGTGCCGCAGAGTCGATATTTTCAGTGCCAATGACATCCCTCATGAATTTCTGCAGCATATAGTTGTCTTCCATGGTGCATCGCTGGGAGCCGATAGCGCCGATAGCGGAAGGGCCGTGCTGCGTCTTTACAGCTTCAAGCCTGTTAGCCACATAGTCCAGCGCCTCTTCCCATGAGACAGCTGTTAGTGCTCCGTTCTTTTTTACCATGGGTGACGTAAGGCGGTTTTCGGAATAGATATAGTCAAACCCGAATCTCCCTTTGCTGCAGAGATCTCCGTCGTTTATGCCTTTTCCCTGCTTGCCCCTGGCCCTCATTATCCTGCCTTCCCGGAGACTCAGATTCGTCGTGCATCCGCAGCCGCAGTAGGGACAGACAATATCATGCTCATCCATAAACCAGACCCTTGAGCGGAAGCGGTAGGGCTTGCTGCCGAGCGCCCCGACAGGGCATGCATCGATACACTGCCCGCAGAATTCGCAGTCGAGTGTCTCTTCAAAAGCAGGGCTTATTTTAGACTTGAATCCCCTGCCTATAACATTGATGGCCCCGACTCCCTGGTGTTCATAACAGACCCTGACACACTTGCCGCAAAGAATGCAGCGATTGGGGTTCCTCTCGACTATTGGCGAATCGATCCTCTCAGGGTCGCTCTTCCTTTCCCCAAGGAACCTGCTATGGGAAGGCCCGTACTTGAACGCCAGGTCCTGCAGCGCACACTCCCCTGCCTTGTCGCAAATCGGGCAATCCAGCGGGTGGTGGATCAAAAGCAGCTCAAGCACCGTTCTCCGCGCCTTTGCAAGTTTTGGGGTTTCCGTAATGACAACCATGCCTTCCTCTGCAGGTGTAGAGCACGCTGCAAAAAGTCTTTTCTGTCCTTCCATTTCCACAACGCAAAGCCTGCAGCCGCCGTAGGGTCTGAGCCTCTTATCATAGCAAAGGTTGGGAATATACAAGCCGTTCCCGAGTGCGGCCTGAAGGATGGTCGAACCGCGTTTGGTTTTTATATTTTTTCCGTCTATCGTAAGCGATATCATGATTCCTTATTCCTCCTTTCCTGCAAGAGTTTCAATCAGCTTGTCCCTTAGCGCATCCTGATCCGATATAGCCTCCTGCGCCTCTCTCATGCTTCTGGGCCCGATCATTACCGAACCGAATTTGCATGCTTCATAGCACGAACGGCACTGTATGCATTTCGACTGGTCTATACGGTGAGGCACCTTCTTCTCACCAGAGACCGCGCCCTGCGGGCAGACCCGCTTGCAGACGCCGCAGGCCTTGCATTTCTCTTCGTCGATATAAAATGTGCAGAGGTCTTTGCATACGCCGGTCTTGCACCATTTCTCTTTAATATGGGACTCATACTCATCCCTGAAATACTTTATAGTCGTCAGAACGGGATTAGGCGCTGTCTGCCCCAGGCCGCAGAGCGATGTTGCGATAATATCGTGGCACAAGTCCTGCAAAAGCTCTATATCGCTTTCTTTGCCTTTCCCTTCGGTGATTTTCGTCAGCAGGTCCAGCATGATAGTGGTGCCTACCCTGCACGGAGGGCATTTGCCGCACGATTCTTCAGCCGTAAATTCAAGAAAGAATTTTGCAACACTGACCATACAGTTCAGGTCGTTCATAACCACCATACCGCCCGACCCTACAATGGCCCCTGTCTGCACAATGTCTTCATAAGTACACGGCGTATCGAGAAGGTGCTCGGGAATGCATCCGCCGGAGGGCCCGCCCAACTGCACTGCCTTGAATTTTCTTCCCTTGGGGACGCCGCCGCCGATGTCAAAAATTATCTTCCTGAGCGGTATGCCCATCGGCACTTCGATCAGTCCTATATTGCTGATGGCGCCGCTCAATGCAAAAACTTTTGTGCCCGAAGATTTCTCGGTACCCAAAGTCCTGTACCAGTCAGCGCCGTTCAGGATTATCTGGGGGATGTTCGCATATGTCTCCACATTGTTAAGCACCGTGGGACAATCCCATAACCCTTTCACTGCCGGGAACGGCGGCCTGGGCCTCGGCATGCCGCGCTTGCCTTCCAGTGAACGCATGAGCGCAGTCTCCTCACCGCACACGAAAGCACCGGCCCCCTGGTATATTTCTATATCAAGATCAAACCCGGTCCCAAGAATGTCTTTGCCCAGCAGACCGTACTCTTTTGCCTGGTCTATTGCAAGCTGCAGTCTGTGCACTGTCAGCGGGTATTCAGCCCTGACATAAATGAATCCCTTGTTTGCGCCTATTGCCTTGCCGCCTATGATCATCCCTTCAAGGACAACATGGGGATCAGCCTCCATTACGCTTCTGTCCATAAATGCACCGGGATCGCCTTCATCTCCATTGCACAGAATATACTTCTGGTCGCCCTTGACCTTTGAGCAGAACTCCCATTTCAACCCTGTAGGGAATCCGGCGCCGCCTCTGCCGCGGAGCCCCGACCTTTTAACTTCATCGATTATCTGCACGGAGGTCATTTCGGTCAGCGCCTTTGCCGCAGCCTGGTACCCGTCGCGAGCGATATAATCATCAATCTTTTCGGCATCTATCAACCCCTTGTTCCGTAAGGCCCTGAGCACCTGGAGGCTGAAGAAGGGGATATCCTTCATGAGAGGTATGGTCTGTTTCTTCAACGGCTCCTTATACATAAGCCGCTCAACTGGCCTGCCTTTGATAAAGTGTTCTTCAACTATTACCGGCACATCCGCTACTGTGACTTTTTCATAAAAAACATCATCGGGATATACCGTCATCACCGGTCCCTCGGCGCAGAAGCCATTGCAGCCGGTCAGGACAACATTTATTTCCCTGTTAAGCTCCCTGCGGTTTATCTCTTCATCAAGTGCTTTCTTCAGTTTTAAACTGCCTCCGGCTATACAGCCTGTGCCGCCACACAGCATGACACTTGTACGATACGTTTCCATCACTCCTCCATATTTTTAATTACGAATTATAAATTACGAATTAGGAATCGTGGAAAAATCCTAAATTCGTAATTCTCAATTCTTAATTCGTAATCGATTTTAATATGCCGTCTCACTGCCCACCACAAGGGCATATTCCTCAACCGCATGCCCGTTCAATATATGTTCCTGAAATATTTTCCGCACCTTTTCATCATTCAGGGAAATATACTTCACCGGCGCTTCATTGATAATCTCAACCGTTGCCATAGGCTCCTTGCTGCAAAGTCCGGCACATCCTGATGTGGTGACTGCTACATCATTGACATTGCTCCTGCTTATCTCGTCAAGGAGCGCCTCCATCACTTTCCGCGCACCTGCGGCAATCCCGCACGTGCCCATATGCACGGTTATTTTTGCCCTGCTGCCGCCCTCCCTGAGAGTAAATGTCGCCTTATGGGATTCCTTTATCCGCTTTAAATCATCGACCGTTAATCTGGGCATACCATCCTCCATGTTTTTAATTACGAATTAGGAATTACGAATTAGGAATCGTGAAAAAATCCTAAATTCGTAATTCTCAATTCTTAATTCGTAATTGATTTTAAAAATCTTTTAACAAATCCAGCACCTTTACAGGGTTCACAGAGCCGAAGTAATCTTTGTCCACCACAACGACTGGTGCAAGACCGCAGGCGCCAAGGCACCTCACCGTCTCAAGAGAGAATTTCTTGTCGCTGGTAATGCCGCCCACTTCTATGTGGAGACCTTCGGACATCTTCTTGACCACTTCTTCAGCTCCCTTGACATAGCAGGCGGTGCCCAGGCAGACCCTGATATTGTGCTTGCCCTTGGGCTTCATCGTAAAGAAAGAATAAAATGATACCACACCATGCACTTCGCTGACCGGCACCTTGAGGCCCCGGGCCACATGCCGCTGCACGACAGGAGGGAGATAACCTATAAGCTCCTGCGCTTCCTGCAGCACCGGAATCAGACTGCCGGGTTTATTTTTAAACTTGACAATTATTTCGTCCAGCTTTTTCGCTGCTTCCGCATTATACTCCTCATCCTTGCTTGCCTGGGCTACGCCCTTTTTCTTAAATTCTACACCCTTGGTGGCAACCTCAAGAAGCAGGGCAGGGGAGAACGGTTTGGGCAGATAATCGATAATCCTCAAATTCAGGGACTCTTTTATGCTCTCCTGCGAGGGATAGCCTGTTATTACCACTATATTAATATCCGGATCCTTGGTCCGCACCTGTTTCATAAATTCGAGTCCGTCCATTTCAGGCATCTTCAAATCGGTAATGATAAGGTCATAGGTGTTATTGTCGAGTAAGCTAAAGGCTTCTTTTGCCGAAGTTGCGGTGTTAACCCCATAGCCCTCCGGAATGAGAATCCTCTCACAACTCTTGAGTATAATTTGTTCATCGTCAACCACAAGGACATTGCCCTTCATATAACCTCCTGAAAATTTTTTAAGTGAAAAAATCTATACTTTATCATTCTAAATTCAACATCCGGCATTCGGCGTCATTTTTATACCTTTATCGGATTAATTCTGGCCAGCCATATAAACCATCCTTCGCACAGGTGGTCTCTCATCAAAGCGCATATGGCATCGTTGGCGTGAACATTTACCTCTTTTACAACGCCGGTCATCGGGGCCTTTATTTCATGTATGTTCCCGTCTCCTGAAAGCAGCTTGGCAAAGGGCTCGCCGCTTGCAACAGCCTTTGTTCCAGTTGTCATATCCACGTATAGCATTTGTCCGCTGACAAGATAGTGACGGACATCGACGCCGAGTTCCCAGGAACCATCCTTTACCGGCCGCGCCCATGTCCCGTCTTTGTAATAAACGGTGAGGTCGTCCATATCAGAAGCGGGGACAATATATTCTTTGAACTGGTCGATATACGCTTTTTTCAGTATCCAGCCCCTTGTGTCAAAAACCCTTTTTGCAACGTTAAGCATGAAGTCCGGAGTAAACGGCTTTTCGAGATACTCGAAAGCCCCCAGCCGTATCGCCTCTTTTGCATCTTCAAGTGAAGGATAGCCGGTCACCACAACAACGTCTGAACTGGGTTGAAGTGTCTTTGTCTCCTGCACAACCGTCAGGCCGTATACATCCGGAAGTCTTATATCTGTTATTACGAGGTCGAATTCCTCTTTGGAAACTTTCTCAATCGCGCTGCCGCCGTCTTCAACGGTAAAGACTGCAAACCCCTCTGCTCCCAATATCCTTTTACAGCTAAGGCCGATTACAGGGTCATCATCAACGACCAATATACGCTGCTTATCCATCAATTACCCCCTATACAAGCTTATTGTATACGATAACCGATAAAGCAATATCGATGCCATAACACAAAAAAGGTATTTCTCAGTAGTTTAACTTTTTCACATAAAATAATGTATATTTTTTTTATACTTTTCCCCCGTGACAACAGCCTGAAAAACCTTGTTTACACTTACAATGGCAGGTGTATAGTTATTTATACAGTACGAAAAGATAGTAAACACTAAAAAACAAAAAGATGACCTATCTTATAGTTCTTACTTTTTTTCTTTATTCCTTTGCTGCCTACTGCTTACTGCTTACTTGTTTCCGTCTGCCACTTGCTACTGACTGCCGGATTTTGTTAATATTTCGTGAGCCGCCAATGATAATGTTGCATGGAATCAGAATATCTGTTAAATTACTATGACCATAACTTCGAGGAGGAGAAATGAAACGTTTATTTATTGCAGTCCTGATTGTTTTTGGTATATTAACTATAGTAGGGTGTGCCAAAAGGCAGGTTGTTCAGGCGCCTGAACAACCCCAGGCTACTCCTGCTCCGAAAGCGGAAGCTCCGGCAGAGGCTCCTAAAGCAGAGGCAGCGCCTGTAACGCCTCAAAAGTCTGTTCCTATGCAGGCTGAAGTCGATATGGGGAACAAGGTCGAAGACATACATTTTGATTTTGACAAATCCGACATCAGAAGCGAAGCGAAACCGATATTGAAGAATCTTTCGGGAATGCTTTCGACAGACACAAAAACACAAGTTGTAATTGAAGGAAACTGCGATGAGAGGGGCACCAGCGAATACAACCTCGCCCTTGGCGACCGCCGGGCAAGTTCTGCAAAGTCTTATCTTGTTTCGCTTGGCATTCCATCCGACAGGCTAAAGACAATAAGCTACGGTAAGGAGAAGCCTCTCTGCACCGAGAGCACCGAGGAGTGCTGGGGAAAAAACAGAAGAGACCATTTTGTTTTGACTGAAGCGAAATAATGTTTTTAACCACAGAGTTCACAGAGGAGAGGATGCAAGCATTGAAGAAAAGTGAAGGTGAGAAGATGAGAGGGTGCGAAGTTGCGAAGATGAGCAAGATCACTACTTCACAACTTCTGTTTTACTCTGACCTTGACACGTTCACAAGTTCTCACCTTCGGGCCTTTAAACTCTGTGCCCTCTGTGGTTTATTCTTTCTGTCTGCCCTGCTTATGACCGGCTGTGCGAGCAGCGGCGATATGGAATCATTTAAACAAAACATCGCTGTTGAAAGACTTAATGACCGAAAAGATATGGCCCAGTTAAAGACGTCGGTAGATGAGTTGTCACACAATATGACCCTCCTCAAAGATCAGGGGGTCGGCGCGCTACAGGAGAGCCAGTCTTCCCTGTTGACACGGGTTGGCGACCTGTCAAAAGAAATTCAGGTCCTTGAGGGACGTTTTGACGAGAACAAATATTTCATTGACAAGACCATGAAAGACCTGCTTGCTGAGAAAGATCTTCAGCAGGCGCGGATCACCGCCCTTGAAAATGAGTTAAAAGGGCTAAAGGCAAAAACTCTTCCGGAGTCTCAGCCTTCTGCTGCAACTACTGAAGGCGCTCCGGCGCGTGCGGAAGGGCAGAAGACACCGGAGGCAACTGATTATACTATTGCCCAGAAGCTATACGATGACGCGCAGATAGATTTCAAAGGGAAACATTACGATGAGGCAAGACAAAAGTTTGTTAAATTCACTAACGACTTCCCCAGGCACACCCTGACTCCAAACACCTTCTTCTGGACAGGTGAAACCTATTACGCAGAGAAAAAATATGAGGACGCCATTCTTGCTTATGAGAACTTCCTGAAAAAATATCCCTCTCACGATAAGGCAAGAGGGGCCATGCTTAAACAGGCCTATTCCTTTATAGAGATCGGTGATAAAAAAACCGGCAAGGTGATACTGGAACGGATCATTGAAAAGTATCCTCAATCGGCCGAGGCCGAACTTGCTGAGAAAAAGATCGCTGAAATCCTCCACAGCGGCAGAAGCGCGAAGAAAAAGTAAATCCTAAGCGCGGCGTTCCGGGGCATATTATCGATGCAGCCAATTCTGGACAGGTACGAGAGAGTTATCGATTATATGCGCATATCCGTTACAGACCGCTGCAATCTGCGCTGCATGTATTGTATGCCGTCGGAAGGTATAAAGCCGGTAGCCCATAAAGACATTTTACGGTATGAAGAAATTATTCGCGTAGTAACTGCCTCTGCAAAACTCGGGGTAAAAAAAATCCGCATCACCGGTGGAGAACCGCTCCTCAGGGAAAATCTTTCTGTCCTGATTGCCTCCA
>JBEKJD010000088.1:0-11020 GCA_050011415.1 Dissulfurispiraceae bacterium
CCATCGCCTATTGCCTATTGCCTATTGCCTTGAGTATTTCTTTAAAGCAGGCCGCGGCGCGGATATTGTCGTACGTGCCGGATGTATTGATGTATCCCCAGTTGTTATATCCCCTGTCAATAGCCTTTTTCAGCCATTTGCAGGCCTCCTGCGCATTGCTTCGGGCAGAAAAAAATTCAGCCATACTGTTCAGGGCATAAATATTATTAGGGTTGAGCTCAATCGATTTTCTAAGGTCCCTTTCGGCTTCATCATATTTTTGCATTAACATGAACACAAAGCCGCGGTTGTTAAAGGCCATGCCGTTTTCGGGATTCAGGGCAATTGCTTTATCATAGTCTGAAACCGCATGCTCATAATCGCCTGTCTTTTGATACGTGTTGCCCCGGTTGATGTAGCAAAGGTCGAAGGCAGGGTTCATTTCGAGAGCTTTATCATAATCTGTAATGGAGAGATCATAGTCTCCCCTTTGCTGGTATGCATTGCCGCGATTATTATAAGCCCTGTAGTCACTGGGATTTGACTCGATAATCCTGCTGTAATGAGCGATCACTTGATCGCTCTTTTCTTTTTTGCTCACAAACACTCCGATGAAAAGACAAGAAGGTGCGAGGGTGAGAAGGTGAGAAATAGTGCATTTTTTTTATTCTTGGTTTTTACTTCACACCTTCTTATCTTCGTACCCTCTCACCTTCTTACTTTTTTCTGGTAGGCGATGGGGGTATCGAACCCTCGACCTCTTCCGTGTGAAGGAAGCGCTCTACCACTGAGCTAATCGCCCTTTGCACCACTTACTGCTTCAATGAATTAAGGATTTTCTCAAGCACTTTCTTTCTGTCAGGTGGAAGGTCCATGAATTTCACTGCAATCTTCACTTGGTCCGCATCGATAAACGCCTCTGCCGCCTGTATTCTGATAACGAAACCTTCAACGCCGTCCATCTTGTGCGAGTCCTCTAATTTTATATCCACCATCACTTTTTCAAAGATCCCCGGCAGGTGATTTCCCCTGCTGAACATACTGAAGATCCCTCCCAGGCTGACATCCATAATGCTTCCGCGGGCAACTTTATCACTGAAATGCAGATTGGTCGAGCCGTGCGCCTCAAGGCGTTCCACTTCCCTTCTGTCGGCCTTTGAGACAAGCGCCATGACTTTCTGGGCAAGGGCCTCAGCAGTAAAGGGTTTTACCACATAAGAGTCCACTCCTTCCTGCATGGCCTTCAGCACGCTGGGTTTATCATTCCTTGATGACACCATGATAAAAGGTGTTTTTTTGAGCGTAGGGTGGCTCCGCACCCAGAGGAGGAGTTCTTCGCCGTTTAATAGCGGCATTTCCCAGTCGCAGAGGACCAGATCATACTCCGTCTTTTCCAATTTTGCCTGGGCCTCTTTCCCGTTGACAGCCTCGTCCACAGAGACTTGGGGAAAGGTCTTCTCCAGGCCGAACTTGAGAAATTTCCGCATGGATGCCACATCATCAACAATAAGCGCCTTAAGTTTTTGCATGCAAGCTCATTATAGAAGAAATACCTGTTTGTTGACAAGCCTGCCGATGTGTGCTAAAAAACATGCATGTGGGAGTATACAAAAAAAGTAAGAGACCTTTTTCTTCACCCGAAGAATGCCGGAGAGATAGAAAATCCGGATGCGGTAGGAGAAGTAGGAAGTATTATTTGCGGCGATGCCCTCAAACTAACGCTTAAAATCGACAAAGAAACAGGCAGGATTACAGATGCTAAATTCCAGACCTTTGGCTGCGCCTCTGCGATAGCCAGCTCCTCGGCGCTTACCGAAATGGTCAAAGGCAAGACGCTTGACGAGGCCCTCAAGCTCTCCAACAAGGACATAGCCGATTTTTTAGGCGGCCTGCCGGAAGAAAAGATGCACTGTTCCGTTATGGGAAAGGAAGCACTCGAAGCAGCCATTGCCGACTTCAGGGGTGTGACCCCTGTAACGGAACCGGGTGAACGGGTCGTATGCAAATGTTTTGAGGTAACCGAAGAGAAGCTGCGCAAAGTAATAGCAGAGAACCATCTTACCACTGTTGAACAGGTGACCAATTATACAAAAGCAGGAGGCGGGTGCGGGACCTGCATACCTGATATCGAGGCGATCCTCAGAAACATCTGGTCACTTAAGCCGTTGACCGTAAAACCGGAGCCAAGGAAACTGACCAACCTCCGCAAGATTGCGCTCATCCAGGACATTATAGAACGGGAAATACGTCCGGGCCTTCAGGCTGACAACGGGGACATAGAGCTCATCGATGTAGAAGGCTCTAAAGTAATCGTCGCCCTTCGGGCCATGTGCGTCGGATGCCCTATGGGCGGGGTTACCATTAAGGGAATAGAAGAAAAGTTAAGAGAACTCGTCAGCGGTGACATAGTGGTGGAGGCCGAAACAGAATGACAAGCCCGGTTTATCTCGACAATAATGCTACGACCGCTGTGGCCCCTGAAGTATTGGAAACTATGCTCCCTTACCTCAAAGAGCTTTACGGCAATTCATCGAGCATGCATACTTTTGGCGGACAACTCGGCCCCATAATCAGAACAGCGAGAGAGAAAGTCGCTGCTCTCATTGGCGCCGAACCAGGTGAAATTATCTTTACCAGTTGCGGCACCGAAAGCGACAATACTGCTATCATGAGCGCTCTTGAAATAGCCCCCCAAAAGAAACACATCGTAACTACAAGGGTGGAACATCCGGCGGTATACAATTTCTGCAAACATCTTGCACGCAAGGGTTACCGGATTACCTTTCTGCCGGTAGATAATGGGGGCAGGCTTACCATGGATGCCTTATACAAGGCGATTGACGATGACACTGCCATAGTGTCGATAATGTACGCCAACAATGAAACAGGCGTGGTCTTTCCCATAGAGACTATAGGGATAGCACTTAAAGAGCGGGGCATTGTCTTTCACACAGATGCTGTCCAGGCGGTCGGGAAGGTCCCTCTGCATATGAAAACCCTACCTGTTGACATGCTCTCGCTTTCGGGGCACAAGCTGCATGCTCCTAAAGGTATCGGTGCGCTTTATATACGAAAAGGCACGCGCTTTTATCCTTATATCATTGGAGGACATCAGGAGCACGGCAGAAGGGCCGGGACAGAAAATGTCGCATCGATTGCCGGCCTGGGCAAAGCCTGTGAACTTGCAATGGAAACCCTTGATGCCGAAAACACCTATGTTCGGATGCTGAGGGACAAGCTTGAAAACGCACTTCTTGCAAACTGCCCTGACGCCACTGTCAACGGCGACCGTGAACACCGCCTGCCTAATACAACTAATATCAGTTTTGAGTATGTTGAAGGAGAATCTATTCTGCTCAGGCTTGATGAGTACGGTATATGCGCCTCATCAGGGTCTGCATGTACTTCAGGCTCGCTTGAGCCCAGTCATGTCTTGCACGCAATGGGAGTGCCGTTTACCGCGTTGCACGGGTCAATACGGTTCTCATTAAGCCGCTATAATAACGAACCGGAAATTGATAAAGTCATCGGGACCCTGCCTCACATCATAAAAGAACTGAGAATGCTCTCGCCTTACGGCAGGGGAAAAGACTGACGCGGAGATACGGGGACACGGGGACACAAAGATACAAAGAGAAGTCAATGTTGTTTCGCCGCGTCCCCGCGTCCCCGCGTCCCCGCGTCAGTCTTCTCCGGGTTCCCGATTCTGCTGAATATGTCATCATAAAAAGCTGCATCTGTGTCCCATGTCATCTCCAAACTGAAAACATTGTCCGGAATTTTTAACTCCCTGAGTTTGACCATGTCCTTTTCAGTTGTAAGCATGAGCTCGCACCCAAGCTCTCTGCTTTGAGATTCAAGGTAATGCATGTCCGCTTGTGTATAAAAATGATGGTCTCTAAACGCTTTGAATCCGACAATACGGACCGAAAGCGACAATAGCGTCTGCTCTAA
The DNA here is from genome assembly GCA_050011415.1 of Dissulfurispiraceae bacterium. GTDB lineage: Bacteria > Nitrospirota > Thermodesulfovibrionia > Thermodesulfovibrionales > Dissulfurispiraceae > JADFXI01. The sequence continues at coordinate 3,934 of JBEKJD010000088.1, forward strand.
TGATTCCGGATGCGCTATGCCGCAAAAAGCAAACACCCGTTTGTTTTCCAGGGCTTCCGGCGTTAATTCGCCAGCCGTCCTGTTTGCAGCCCTGACCACCCTGTATTCGGAGAGATAAACCGGCTTTTCCGGCCATGCATCCCTGAGTTCATCAAGCAAACGCGCATTGCGTCTTCTGGTAATAATAAAAATACCGGCACGCTTCAGTTCGCCCGGCGGCTCCCTCAATACCCCAAGCGGGAGCAACCTCCTGTTGCCGAAAGGATTAAGGCCGTCAATAAGGACAATATCAACATCACGATAAAGTTTCCAGTGCTGGAAACCATCGTCAAGTATAAATAAAAAAGGCGCCGCGGCATCAGGCGGAAAAGATTGGAGGGCAAAAATTCCGCCTTCGTATCTGTCTGCGGATTTTATAACAGGCACGCCCTTCAGCCTGCCGGCGATAAGGACCGGCTCATCACCCGCGTCTTGAACTGTATGAATAATTTTATGCGGATCTCCCACGAAATTCCTCACGGACAGCTTTCCCGTTGAGACAAGACATGGCCCGGGCGCCCTCCCCCTATATCCTCTCGTCAGGATTACAGGACTGAAACCTCTCCTGACAGACTCCTCGGCAATCGCAATAACTGCCGGCGTCTTTCCTGTCCCGCCAACAGTAATATTGCCGATGCTGATTACAGCATAAGGAAGTTTTCTCCGGCGCCTGAAGCTATACCGCTTCTTTAATTCATAGCCGATATAGTAAAGAAACTCCAGCAGTGTCAGTCTGTACCCCCTATCTAACCACTGAGAAAAAATGAGACGCGGGGACACGGAGATGCGGAGACACGGGGAAACTACAAACCGGAACAGGTCTTGTTCCCCGCGTCCCCGTATCGCCGCGTCCCCGCGTCATTTATGTTTTCATTGACTCAGTGTCTCCGTGGTTAGTTTTTTCCATATCAACATTTAAGTATCGCTCTATAAGTTCCATGGCCCTTTCTGCAGCACCGGCGTTCTTCTCGTAGAGTTCCTTTGCCATATTTCCCATGACCCGCATTTGTTCAGGTGAAGCAAGCAGTTCTTTAAGGACCTCATAAAGCCGGCGGCCTTCTGCCCTTACCGCTCCTCCAGATAAATAAAATTCATCCATAAAAGAAAAATTTTCCATGTGCGGCCCGCAGACAATAGCTTTTCCCCAGAACGCCGGCTCCAGGGGATTCTGGCCCCCGTGTTCGATAAAACTCCCCCCCATGACCGCAATATCGGCAGCGCCATACACTGCAGACAACTCTCCGATAACATCGAGGATTACAACAAGACCGGAAGCCCGGGAGGACTGACACGGGGACACGGAGACGCGGGGACGCGGCGAAACAACATCGGCATCTCTTTGTCTCCCCGTGTCTCCGAGTCCCCGCGTCTCCGTGTCCTGATCTTTTGCCAGTTCCGATCTCTTTACATATTCCAGCCCCCTTTTCTTCACCAATTCCTCCACTTCCCTGAAACGACCGGGATGTCTGGGAGCAATAATAAGATTAAGACGCGGGAAGTCGGATTTCAAACGCATATATGCATCAAGGGCCAGTTCCTCCTCTGTTTCGTGAGTACTGCCCGCGATTATAACAGGTCCGTAAAGTACCTCAGTCCATCCCGGCACATCTGAAGAGGGCCGGTTATCAAATTTGAAACTGCCGATGACCTTTATCCGTTCAGGCGCTGCGCCAAGGCCCCTGAACCGCCCGGCATAGATGTCATCCTGTACGCAGAAAAGACTGATATTCCGAAGGACCGCTCTGATAAAAAAACCCAATTTCCTGTATCCCTCATATGAATTTTCGGACAACCTGCCGTTAGTGAGAATCACAGGGACTTTGCTTTCTTTCATAATCCTGATCAGATTGGGCCACAACTCTGTCTCCATTATGATAAAAGCAGACGGCCTGGCATAATGCTGCGCATTCTTAACGGCAAAAGGCAAATCAAAAGGCGCATAAACAATTTCCGCATAAGCCCCGGCCCGCTCCAGAGCGACCTTTTGCCCTGTGTCTGTAACTGTTGAAACAATAATTCCAAGTGATGGATGTCTCTGTTTTATTTTTTTTATGAGGGCCATCGATGCAATGACCTCACCTACTGAAACTGCATGGATCCAGACGGTCCTCCCGGTGAACAGGGTTGGAGTATAAAAACCCAGGCGTTCCAGCAGCCACCGCTTCCGCAATTCCGCAGGACGCTTTAAATATTCAGCCGGGAGCAAAAAGACCAGCGCTACAGTATAAAGAGCGCTATATAAGGCATTAAGCATTGGACAGCTGTTCCACCATTCCGGCTACTCTTGCTGTTGCATTCCTGTTAAGAAAGAGCGCCCTCACCTTTTCCATTTGTGAAAGCATGTTATTCTTATAATCCTGATTGTCCGATAAACGTGCGAACTCTTCCATAATGTTTTTTATATTTGCCTTTCCCTGCAACAATTCCGTTATCCTTAGCCCTGAGTCATCCCGGACCGATTTATCGAGAAGGATATTTGCCAGGGAAATATGTTTTACTTTGACTACAAGCCTGCCGACAAAGTAGGTAAAAGGGGACAACTTGTATACAACCACCATAGGCACTCCCAATAGCGCTGCCTGCAGGGTGGCCGTGCCGGATGCGATAAGGGCGATGTCAGCACAAAGAAGCGCCTTGATCGCGTTATCCGTGATGAGTAATGAGTTATTAGTGAATCCCTTTAGCTCATTTTGTATCAGGCTCAATACATCACTGCTTAAATTCGGCGCAACCGGCATCACGAACTGATATCCGGGAGAGCGCCCCGTAACTGCAGCAGCAGCATCGGCCAGTACCGGCAAAAGTTTACGCACCTCGTGAGGCCTGCTGCCCGGCAACAATGCCATGACCGGACGGTCAGGCCGCAGGCCCAGCTCTGCTTTAATCGAAACTGAATTCCCTGTTACCCCGGCTATCTCATCCATTACCGGGTGGCCTACAAATTCGCAGGGGACCCCGGTCCCGCGGTACAGATCAGCCTCAAAAGGAAGTATTACTGCCATTGAATCGACCAGTCTGCCGATAGTCGCAACCCTCTTCGTTCTCCACGCCCAGACCTGAGGGCTCACATAGTAGAGCACTTTTATGCTCCTTTTTTTGGCTTCCCTGGCAACAGGGATGTTGAAATCAGGATAATCTATCAGTACAACCACCTGGGGGGCAAAAGACGTGAAAGCGGCAACGACTTTTTGGAAAGTATTTTTGATCTTGCCGAAGGTCCTGATAGCTTCAACAAGACCGAAAGAACTCGCTATGGTCGATATGAGTTCCACGCCTGCAGACGCCATTCTCTCTCCGCCTACTCCGGAAATTCGCAGCCCGGGATTGCGCGACTTCAGTGCATTCGCAAGCAGGGCGCCGTAGAGTTCACCCGAACTCTCGCCGGCAATTATCATTACTCTTTCAAGCATGAGCGGATTGTGTCTGCCACGCAGCGTATATCGGCAGCATCAAGCTCCGGATACATCGGCAACGAGAGCACTTCTTTTGAAGCCTGCTCCGCCACAGGGAAACTTCCTTCACCGCAGCCCAAAAATTCGAGGGCCTTCTGCATATGGAGCGGCGTGGGGTAATAGACTACAGATGATATCTCCTGCTCTTTTAACCTCTGTTGGATATAATCCCGGCGCTTGCTCCTGATCGTATACTGGTGATAGACATGGCGCGCGCCCGGCCGCTCTGTCGGGCAGACAACGCTGCCGGCAAGCAACTGGTTATACAGACGGGCGTTCTCACGCCTTCTGGCGTTGTACTCATCGATCTTGCCGAATTTGACCAAAAGGATCCCCGCCTGTATTTCGTCAAGCCTGCTGTTGTAGCCAAGGCACTCATGACGGTAACCGCCTCTGGACCCGTGGTTCCTCAACATTCTTATTGTATCGGCAGTCTCGGTATTGTCAAGAATGATCATCCCCCCGTCGCCGTAAGCCCCGAGATTTTTGCTCGGATAGAAGCTGAAGCATCCGGCATCGCCGAAGCTCCCGGTCTTTTTCCCGTTCAGTGATGCGCCGAAGGACTGCGCGCAATCTTCAATCACCTTCAGTCCGTTGCCCTTCGCAATATCCGTAATTTGTTCCATGTCGGCAGGATGTCCGAAAATATGGACCGGCAGAATCGCCTTTGTATGTTTCGTAATTTTTTTTGCTGCCAGCGATGGATCGATATTAAAGGTTTCGGGATCAACATCTGCGAAAACCGGTTTTGCGCCGGTATATAAAATCGCTTCGACAGTGGCAAAAAACGAAAAGGGGCTGGTTATAACCTCATCTCCCGCCCCTATGCCGAGGGCCCTCAATGCCAGGTGAAGAGCATCGGTGCCGGAGGCAACGCCGATGGCCTCCTTTACCCCATGGTAACTCCTGATGCCCGTCTCGAGGTCCGAAACCCTCTGACCGAGAACGTAATGAGAACTTTCGAGTATTTCATTCACGATATGGAGGACCTCATCCTTAATCCCGGCATACTGTTTTTTTAAATCAATCATTGGCTTCATTGCAGTTGCCACCCCTCTCTGATCTGCGCCCCTGCCTGAAGGGCAATTTTGAGCGCATTGCGCCCTTTTATGGCACATACCGCAGGTCTGCTCCTGTTTACTACACATTTAATAAAATCCTTCAGTTCCTCTTTTAGCGGTTCCTTTTTCTCGACCACAATGGTTTCGCTGACAACCCCTTTTCCGCTCCTGAAATATTTAATTATTTCCATTTGCTGGTAGTCCAGCACAAGGTATGAATCTTTTTGAAAAATGGTAAGTTTCCTCGTCTTACCTGATGCTATCCTGCTCGCTGTAAACAGCGCCTGGGCGCCGCCGGCAAACTCAAGCCATACCTTTGCGACATCGATAGTGTCAGTAATTATTTTTGAGCCGGCTGCCTTCATGTCGCTTATCACCGCCCCGTCCATTATTGAAAGCACAACATCTATATCATGGATCATAAGGTCAAGAGTAATATCTACGTCAACCCCCCTCCCCTGAAAAGGGGACAGACGCTCTGCCTCGAAAAATGAAGGAGCATCCAGTAAAGGATAGAGTGCCGGCACAGCCGGATTAAACCTCTCCAGATGGCCCACCTGGATGAGCGTGCCTGCCTCGGCAGATGCGGCAATAAGCCTGTCTGCTTCCTCTATTGTAGCGGTAACAGGCTTTTCGATAAGTACATCTTTGCCTGCCCGTATACAGTCCATCGCTACTGCATAATGGTTTGTCGTAGGAGTCACAATGCTCAAGGCGTCTACTTCGCCAAGAAGTTCCCGGTAATCGGTATATGCTTTGCACCCGTACTTTGCCGCAATCTCTCCGGCCCGCTCCCCGTCCGTGTCGGCAACAGCAACCATCCTTACATTGTCGAGCCCGGCAAAAATACGGGCATGGTGCTGCCCGAGATAACCGACTCCTATCACTCCCACATTCAGCATTGCCTGTAGCTCAAGGCCGTCCGTATACTTTTCAGGACCCTGTCCTTTGCCTTCTCAAAACCTTCTTTTCTGAAGGTCTCGACCATCTCCGGTCCGGCGATCTGTTTCATAAGCCGCTCTCTCCTCCGCTCATCAGCAATCTCTCTTATAGCCTTCTTCCTCTGCTTGCCCAGGAAGTCGACAAAAAGACCAAACTCTCTGCTGTAAAACGGTTCCAGTTCCTTTCTGATGCTTTTTGCCAACGCAGGACTGGCGCCTGACGTGGAAACTGCAAGAGTCAACGGTCCTCGTTTCAAGACTGACGGAACGATAAAGTTGGCCAGTTCAGGCGCATTGACTACATTTAACAGGCAGGTTGCGTCAAGCGAAACTTCCAGGTTGACTTGTTTGTCTGACGTGGCAGCGATAACAAGAAAAGCATCTTCCACATCTCCTCTCCTGTACTTCCTTTTTATGTGTTTTATCCGTTTTCTCTCGCTATATTTCGCAAGCTCACCGGTTATGGAAGGACTTATTACTGTAACTTTGGCCCCGCAGCAAAGCAGTGCAGCGACCTTCCTTGCAGCTATTTTGCCGCTGCCGACAACAACACATTGCTTCCCTCTCACGTCAATAAAGGCAGGATAATAGTGAGAGAAATTACTCAGAGGATTCCCTTCCCGGCTTCTTTGACAAATTGGCTCGAAGGATACTTTTCAATAAGGGTTTTGAAGGCCTCACGTGCTTTGTCTGCGATCTTAAGCGCCTGATATGACTTGCCGATAAGCAGCAATGCTTTATCTGCCCCTTCATATGCCGGGAATTGCTTGAGCAGGTCCTCGAACCTCTTTATTGCCGCGTTATATGATTCCTTCTTATAGTAGAACTCTCCAACGAGAAATTCTCCTTCAGCAATAATGTTCCTGCACTTTTCAGTCCTGAGATCGATAATCTCCCGATATGGATTCCTCGGATACTTTTCCTTTAATAGCTTAAATTCCTGCAGGGCTTTTTGTGCAGCGCTCAGCCCTCTGTCGGCAGCCTCAATCTGTGAGAAGTAAGCCATTGCAATCTGGTATTGGGCATATGATGCCAGCGAGTTGTCAGGATAGAGTTCAAGAAATTTTCTATATTCTTCAATCCCGTGGTCCGGGTCACTGTCTTTTATATAAGAATCGGCAATCCTCAACTGTGCAACAGGAGCATATTTCTTCGTAATATCCCTGTTCTTTACCTCAAGCAGCACTTTTCGCGCCTCTTCGTACTCTCTATCATCAATAAGTTTAATGGCCCTGGTCAAGAATTTCTCCGCATTAAAGTCTTCATCCTTTTTAACTTGCTTCCCGCCGCACCCGCCAAGCACCACAGTTGCCGCAATGACAAGCATAACAAGGGCTAACAACCTGATTTTTTTCATAAGTTATATTTAAACCTTTACAGCACTTTTTAGTCAAGGTTTCAAATCCGCGGTTTTGACTTCTCAATAGCTTATATTTTAAACTGTTTATTACCAAATGCATGATGGAAAAAGGCTGTCCATTGCCGCAATCCAACAATACTCCGGAGGATTAATTTGATGATCCAAAAAACAGGAGCGGTTGCGCTCTTCTCATTATTACTATTGCTATTTATTGCACAGCCTGGGTTTCCCATG
>JBEKJD010000089.1:0-10985 GCA_050011415.1 Dissulfurispiraceae bacterium
CCTCTCAAATATCAATAGTCAAGTCTGACTCCATCTCTCCCTATGAAAAGAATGGATTCCCGCTTAAATACTGCGGGAATGACGGCCTTCTGTGTGCTTTCATGCCCCTTTGTGAGCCATAGCTCATGTGGATTTCGGCTGCTACGCGCAGAGGAACTCGTGAGGGTCAGCGCTTTTGCATTTATCGCTTTCTTGATCAAGAAAATGGCTGATAGTTGTCTGCAATTTCACAATCCTGCCTTCAGCCTCTCCCTTAGCAGGAACGCCTGTCCTAATGATATGCACGCATCGTTGCAGGGTACCTGAACATTGGTAAATACTTTGAAATCCTGTAAGACAAGCGCAGCATAAGCCCTGTCAAAAATATAGCTGTTCTGAAAAACACCACCGCTCAGGGCCACATTCTTCAGCCCATACTCTTTACTTATGCGCGAGGCCACTGCGGTGATGACTTCAATAATTGTGTTATGGAACCTGGCCGCTATCCTGCCCCTCGGCTCGCCATTTTTTATATCGGCAATTATCCGAAGAAGCATTTCAGAGAAGTCAATGCATAAGGCCCTGTTAGGCCCTGAAAAATCTGCCGCCTTTTCAGGGTGTCCATGAATCCCGTTGTCTTTTATGGCAAACGTATAAGCCTCTGAAACACCTTCTTCGATTTCATTTTCAAGCGCGATGGCAGCTTCGCCTTCAAAAGTATTCCGGTCACCTGCGCCTACAAGCGCCGATACCGCATCAAAAAGCCTGCCCGCGCCTGACGACAGCGGCGAAAAGCTCCGATTGCCGGCGAGTTTCACAATTGTTTCAACACGCTTTTGCCCGTACCTGTCAATAAAACCGGCTGCACCGAGGGCTTCCATGACAGAAGCTCCCGGATGTACGGGGTCGCTCTCATCAGGAGCCAGAGCGCTGACTACCAAGCCTACCGCTGTCCTCCAGCATTCCTTTATCGCCCTTTCCCCGCCGGGCAAGGGTATATAATTGAAGTGCGCTGCCCTGGTAAAACCATTTATGCCGCATACAAGAAATTCCCCTCCCCAGAGACTACCGTCTGTTCCATACCCGGTGCCGTCCAGGGCGATACCTATGACCTTCTCTTTCAGCCCGCTTTCAGCCATTACGGATGCGATATGGGCATAGTGATGCTGCACTGCTAATCCATTCATTTTCTGCTGCCTGATTTGTTCTAAGGCCCATTGCGTTGATACATAACCGGGGTGCAGGTCATAAGCCAGTCCCACAGGCAGGGCCCTGTATACCTGCTTAAGATTTGCAAGGGTTTCCTCAAAAAAATTCAGGGTCTCAAGGTTCTCCATATCGCCCATGTGCTGGCTTATAACAGCATAGCGGCCTTTAGTAATAGTAAAACAGTTTTTTATGTCCGCGCCGCATCCAATGACATCAGGCCCGTCATCCTTCAGCAAGACCGGCTCAGGAACAAACCCCCGGGAACGGCGGATAAAAGAAAACTGACCCGGGGACTCGGGGACTCGGGGACCCGGGGAAACAGCTTTCCGGTCCACCTTGACAACGGAATCATCGACCCTCATAAAAATATCTCTGTCATGAAAAAGAAATGCGTCGGCAATATCAGAAAGCTTATTCATCGCATCGCCATTGTCTATTACGATCGGTTCTTCGGAAATATTTCCGCTCGTCATCACAAGGGCATCAAAGTGACAGGTAACAGTAGATAGGTCAGAGGTCATAGGTGATGGGTCATAGGGAACAGGATAATGAAACAGGAGATAATGCAAGGGCGTATACGGAAGCATAAAACCAAGATATTTATTATTTGGGGCCACTTCATAAGGCAGGTTAATCTCCTTATTGTCTTTACCCATAACCCCTGACCCATCACCCATCACCTTTCTTTTTAAAAGCACGATTGGCCGTCTGATATCGTTCAATAGCACCTCTTCTTCTTCGGAAACTTCGCAGAACTTTGTGATGGCGCTGCAGTCCGGAGCCATAAGAGCGAATGGTTTGTTGCTTCTCCTCTTTTTTTCCCTGAGCAGCTTAACAGCGCGTTCATTCGAGGCATCACAGCAAAGATGAAAACCGCCCAACCCCTTGACAGCCACCAAAGCCCCCTGCTTCAGAAGTGAGATAGCTCCGGCTATTGGATTTTCAGTTGCGCAGGGCATGAACTTCGGATTGCATACCTTGAGAGATACCTGCGGCCCGCACAGAGGGCAGGCATTAGGCTGGGCATGAAACCTGCGGTCCTCAGGGTCGGAATATTCACTCATGCACTGCGGACACATGCCGAACTTTGCCATAGTCGTGTTAGGCCGGTCATACGGCACGTGTTTGGTTATTGAATATCTCGGACCGCAATTCGTACAGTTTATAAATGGATACAGATAGCGCCGGTCAAGCGGATCGAGCAATTCCCTGAGGCATGCATCACATACGGAAACATCCGGAGAAACGAGTGTAAAACCGCCGCTGTCAACACTTCTGATGATAACGAAATCATCGTAGCCTTTTTCAGGCAGTTCCCGCACATCGATACGGTCTATCTTTGCCAGGGGAGGCTGCCGCAATTGCAGGGCTTTTATAAATTCCGCAGTGTTGTCGCCCTCCGCCTCTATTACGACCCCTTCGGACGTATTTTTAATATAACCCTTGATAGCAAAATTTTTTGCAAGATTGTATACAAAAGGCCTGAACCCGACTCCCTGAACAGTCCCTCTGACCGTCAAAAAGAAGCGATTCATAATACGTCAGACAAATAATTGCATTTGGCAGATGGGAGAGTAGGTTCTACGATGGATTGGACAGGGCCCATATTTGTGCAGCGCTGCCATGTGCTCACGGGTAAAATATCCCTTGTGTATATCAAAACCATATTCCGGGTATAGCCGATGGTATTCAACCATCGCTTTGTCCCTGGCCACTTTTGCCAATATCGAAGCCGCACTTATCGCCGGGACTTTATCGTCGCCCTTTATAATCGCCTCAACCGGTATGTCGAGGTCCGGCGCATGGTTACCGTCCACGAGGACCCTTTGGGGCTTAATCTTCAATCCTTCTACTGCACGCTTCATCGCAAGGAGTGTTGCATGAAGGACATTTAATCTTTCGATCTCTTCCAGACTGGCCTTTTGTATACACCAGTCTAGGGCGTACAACTTTATTGCCTCGCTAAGGACCTCACGTCTGCCTGCTGATAATTTCTTCGAATCAGCGAGCCCTTCGATGGGATGTTCAGGATCGAGGACCACCGCGCCGACATAGACCTCAGCAGCGCCGGCTCCGCGACCTGCCTCGTCACATCCGCACTCAATAATCACCTGCCGGCCGGATGTCATTTGACAACGATACCGGACAATCCGCTATTTTGCTTCCCTGGATTTTTCCCTGATCTTTGCCTCTTTGCCCTTTTTATCTCTGATGTAATACAGTTTCGCCCTTCTCACATTGCCCCGTTTTATAGTCTCAATCTTGTCAATGGAAGGTGAATGCACAGGGAATATCCTTTCCACGCCGACGCCGAAAGACATTTTCCGGACCATGAAGGTTTCCTTTATACCGCTCCCTTTGCGGGCAATCACAACTCCCTCAAAAGGCTGGAGCCGCTCTTTGTCCCCTTCAATGACCTTGACATGTACCCTGACGGTGTCTCCGATATTAAATACCGGGATTTCCCTCCTGAAGCCTTCCTCAATTGCATGTATCTGATTCATCTTCATCCCCCCTGTCTTTCGCCACATATCTATCTGAGCAAAGCTCGTTTAATATCACAATATCTTCACTGCTCAATGAAACCTTTTCAAGCAGGTCCGGTCTTCTGAGCAGCGTTCTCCTTATTGCTTCCCTCCTCCTGCTCTTCCAGATTTCCTTATGGTTGCCTGATAGCAGCACGTCAGGAACTCTCATACCCATAAACTCCGGAGGCCTTGTATAATGCGGGTAATCCAAAAGCCCCCAGGAAAAAGATTCCTCTTTTACAGAATCCGCGTCACCCAGCACACCGGGAATGAGCCGGGCAATGCTGTCTATTATAACCAATGCAGCCAGTTCTCCACCAGTCAGAACATAATCACCGATGGAAAGCTCCTCATCAACGAGGGATTGCCGCACCCTTTCATCGATTCCCTCATATCTGCCGCAGATAAAAATCAGCCTTCTGGATTCCCCGGCCAGTGATTCAGCCACTCGTTGCGTGAACGGCTTGCCTTGAGGGCTCATCAGTATTGTCAAACGATCACGGCCATCAGCCTTGATCGAATCCACGGCGGCGTGTATAGGCTCTATCTTCATTACCATCCCTGAGCCGCCCCCGTAGGGGTAATCGTCTACAGTCCTGTGTTTGTCGGTGGTAAAATCTCTAAGATTAAACAGTTTTACATCAAGCAATCCCTTTTGTGCCGCCCTTTTAAGAATGCTTTCCCCCAAATAGGCGGAAAACATTTCGGGAAAGATTGTAATTATATCAAATTCAGCGCTCATTCTAAAAAGGAGAAGTTCAAGGTCAAGGTCGAGGTTAAGGTTAAGATCAAGAAAACTACCAAGGCTGGCAGAGGCAAGGCTTAGATTGAATATATTAAGATTTACGACTTGTTCTTATTTTCTTTATCTCAACCTTAACCTCAGCCTTGGCCTCGTTCTATTCTAATATCTCAAGGACGCACCGTTTGCCGATTTTTGTCCCGGCGGCCCCAAGAATTGTCCTCATTGCGCGGGCGGTTTTTCCCTGTTTTCCTATTACCTTGCCCAGATCACTCTGAAATACTCTTAGTTCATATACCGTGGTCTTCTCACCCTCAATTTCAGACACCCTGACGTCTTCAGGCTTATCCACCAGTGCCTTAGCCATAGTCTCAATCAATGTCTTCATCTCTCTCCACCTCCAAATTGGCGAACTGAATTAGCACTACCCACCCAAAACATCGATTCCGGGAAACACCGGTCCTACATGCCGGATCTTTGTAAAAGTTTCCTCACGGTATCTGTTGGTTGTGCGCCGCGTTCAATCCAGTGCTTTGCCCGCTCCAGATTGACCTTTATTTCTGATGGTTCTTTCTTGGGATCGTACGTACCGATGACCTCAACAAAAGGACCGTCTCTTCTTGCCCTGGAGTCTGCTACAATAATTCTATAGAATGGCTTTTTATGGGCCCCCATCCGCGTCAGCCTGATCTTTACCAAATCTCACCTCCATAATTAATAAGGTACTGACATATATTATGCATTTAATAACTCAAATAAACAAATAACCTTCAAACAGAACTGAATAGTCTAATATATTTAAGTCCCTGTATGCAAGACAAAAAAATTAAGAATTACGAATTAAGAATTATGAATCCCGTAAGAAACCACAATTCATAATTCGTAATTCTTAATTCGTAATTAAAAAGACAAACCCTTCGGCAGCCTGAACCCCTTCTTCCCTTTAAACATTTTCATCATCTTCTTCATCTCAAGGTATTGTTTGACAAGCCGGTTCACATCTGCCGTTGTCGTGCCGCTGCCCACAGCGATACGCTTTCTCCGGCTGCCGTTCATGATATTGTGGTTACGCCTTTCAGCTGGAGTCATGGAATTAATGATGGCCTCTATTTTTACAAATTCTTTCTCGTCCACCTTAACGTCCTTCATGGCCTTGTTCATGCCGGGGATCATGCCTAACAGATTTTCGAGCGGTCCCATGCTGCGCAGTTTCTTCATCTGGTCCCTCAGGTCTTCAAACGTGAAGCTTTCCTCCATGATCTTTTTTTGAAGATGTTCAGCCTCTTTCTGATCAAAAGACTGCTGGGCCTGTTCTATAAGCGTCAGCACGTCACCCATGCCGAGTATTCTGCTGGCAACCCTGTCGGGATAGAAAGGCTCCAGCATATCTATCTTCTCACCAGCGCCGATAAATTTTATCGGCTTGCCGGTCACGCTTCTGATGGAAAGAGCTGCGCCTCCCCGGGCATCGCCGTCCATCTTGGTCAGAATAACGCCATCTATGCCGATCCGCTCATCGAAACTCTTTGCCATGTTAACGGCATCCTGACCTGTCATGGCATCTGCAACAAGCAGGACTTCACGCGGATTGACAGCGCCCTTTATCCGCAGCAGTTCGTTCATCAAGTCCTCATTGATATGCAATCTGCCGGCTGTATCGAGGATCACTATGTCCCTGCCGTCTAATCTTGCCTGTTTGACCGCATCGACGCAGACGGTCACCGGGTCCTTTATTTCTTTTGTCGCAAAAACAGTAACGTCAATCTGTCTGCCGAGCGACAAGAGCTGGTCAATCGCAGCAGGCCTCTGGAGGTCAGCTGCAACAAGCATCGGCCTTCGGCCCTCCTTCTTGAAAAACCGGGCCAGCTTGGCTGCAGTTGTAGTTTTGCCGGAACCCTGAAGTCCGATCATCATCACTATGGTAGGGGGATTCGGAGCAAGTTGTATACGACTATTGGCAGTGCCGAGAAGGTCGCAAAGAGAGTCATGCACTATCTTAACTACCTGCTGTCCGGGCGAAAGGCTTTCCAGCACTTCTTTTCCTATGGCCCTCTCGCGGACGTGCAGGACAAAATCCTTCACAACCTTGAAATTCACATCAGCTTCGAGCAGGGCCAGCCTTATCTCTTTGAGCGCAACATCAACGTCTTCTTCTTTAAGAAGTCCCCTGCCTTTTAATTTGTTGAAAATAACGTCAAGTTTTTCGCTGAGCGATTCAAACATCGTTGAAGTTTCCGTGCCTTTTATAACAGGATATCTATCTCTCGTGAGAGGGTGTTTGCAAAATCCGGGAGCAGTCCTATATGTTTGTTTCTGAGCTTCCCCTGTTTGTCGACGAGAAAACTCGTCGGAATACTGATTACCTGATATTTTCTGCTTACCGTGCCGTCGTCAAGCAATACCGGATAGGGAATTCCATAATCTTTTATAAAATGACTCACCGCAGGCAGTGCATTAGGCCCTTCGTCTATTGAAACAGCCAGCACCACAAACCCTTTGTCCTTATATTTTTCATAAATCGATTTTACCTCCGGCGCCACCATCTGGCATGGAGGACACCATGAAGCGAAAAATTCAACCATGACCACTCTGCCCCTGTAATCACTAAGACTCATCTTGGCATTATTAATGGTGGAAAGAACAAAAGCCGGAGCCGGATCACCACTGCCGCCGGCACTTCCCTTTTCAGACCTTGAACATGATGAAAACGTTGCGACAACAAAGGCAGCTAAAAAAAAATATAAAAGCCTTTTCATCAACCCGCGAGGAGAGAGTCTATTTTTGACTTAAGCTGCGGCTTGGGGACAGCGCCTACAACCTGGTCGACTTTCTGCCCGTCTTTGAAAAACATTACAGTGGGAATACCCATTATTTTGTACTTGCTCGCCACATCCGGGTTTTCATCAGTGTTCAACTTTCCCACTTTCAGTTTGCCCGCATATTCCTTGGCCAATTCTTCAAATGTCGGAGCTATCATCCTGCAGGGTCCGCACCAGACGGCCCAGAAATCGACCATCACCAGACCACTATACTGCAAAACTTCACTTTCCCAAGCAGCGCTCGTAATCTCCACAATCCCTTCTGCCATAAAACCTCCTGCCTTTTTATTGCAATGTTAGTTTAAGCCCTAATCGTATGCTAATTATAGTTTTTGAATCAATATTTTGTCAATTTAATGGGCTAAAAGGGTTATAATTATGCCGCACCCATCAATTCAGAGGAGAGATCCGGGTATGAGAAATATTTCCTTAAGAAATATCTTTTTGGTTTTTTTTAAGATAGGCACTTTTTCGTTGGGGGGGGTCTATTCCATGCTTGCCTTTTTTGAAAATGAATTGGTGGGAAGGCATAAATGGCTCACTCATGAAGAGTTTATTGAAGGAGTTGCCATTGGGCAAATGACCCCTGGGGCGCCTATTGTCAACACAGGGATTTACGCAGGTTATAAATTCGGAAAAATACGAGGCGCCATGGCAGCCATTTCAGGGCTTGCGCTCACAGGGACTGTGATCGCCATTGCGCTCGCAATTTTCTTCGTTAAAACAAAAGATAGCATTCTATTGCGATCGATCATGAAAGGGGTGGGGGCCGCAGTTGTCGGTCTGCTGCTTTCCACTGTTTACAAGATGGCTAACAGAACCATCAAGGATTACAAGTCGGCTTTGTTCGCGTTGTCGGCTTTTTTTGCTCTTGCCTTGTTCAAGCTTAACCCTATAGGGCTGATTCTTGCCGCAGGAATATCAGGGCTGGCTGTCTATGGGTGGAGGAAATAAAATGCCGGTCCTGCTGAAATTTTGCTGGATATTGATTGTAGTTAATGCCCTGACTATCGGGGGAGGCTTTGTCATGCTCCCTATGATGCAAAAAGAATTCGTGGAAAAGTATCACTGGATAACCAATCAGGAATTTATGGATGCGATAGCTGTCGGACAGCTTACCCCCGGACCTCTGACAGTGATGAATGCGTTCATTGGATATAAAATTAATGGACTTGCAGGCTCGGTCATGGCAATGATCTGCTCTTATTTGCCGTGTATTATTATCGTCACCCTTGTGGTAAAATTCTATTGCGCTTATAAGGAATCCGTTATCGTGAATTCGAGTTTCAAAGGGATAAAGTCCGCCGTTATCGGACTTCTCGGAGCTGTCGCAATTTCGCTGGGCCATACTTCACTTGTGGATTTTCCAACCTTCGGCATCGCCATAGTCAGTTTCGCTGTCATATCCTTTACAAAGATGGACCCCACTATTGTAATTATCGGCTCAGGGGTATTGGGCGCACTGCTCTTCTAACACTAAGACTGGGCCTGTTCCTGCTGGGCCTGTTGTTGCTGCTGACGGTATAGAATCATATATTCTTTTTCGAGGTCTTCATACTGGGCCTGCATTGATGACAGCAGTTTACTCTTTTCGTCGAGTTTTTCCTCGAATTCCTTGACTTTTGTGACCATCGTTTCTTTTTCTTTCAGTATCTCGGTATATTTTGCATCATCCGGAACTGCGGCATCAGGACTCTTTTCCACTTCCTCGGCAACTTGCTTGAACTCTTCCTCCCAGATCTGAAACTTTTCAGAGATCGTTACATTTTCTTTGTCAAGAATCGCCATGAATTTTTCCAGCTCGCTGTTATTTACTTCCAGGGCAGCAGCAGCCTCTGCAAGCCCCTCATTTCCGATACCGCCTTCGATAAGGGCCCTGATCTTTTCCTGTAGTTCATTATTGCCTTCCTGCAGTGAAGCCAGCCGCTTTCTCGCTCCCTCAAACACGTCCTTGTAACACATCAACTCCACAATAGTGCTTTTTTGAAAATTCACCATGCGCTGCAGCAGTTCGACTTTGCCCTGAGGCGGCCCACCTTCCCCGGCATCCGGCTGCCGGTCCTCCAATGGTTCCGTTGAGACCTCATGAGGCAGCGGCGGCTCCATCAAGTCTTCAGACACGGCCTCAGTAATGGCTGCCCTGCCTGGCGGCAGACTGTCAAAAGCCTCCGTGCTCCTTTCACTTTTAAGGTCGTTTAACTTCCTCAGTGTTTTCTGGTACATGTCTTTAAGCTTCCTGTTACTGAAAAAAAGATAGAGAGTAAGCACAAAAAATATCAGCGCAAACTCTGCAAGCAATAAAAAATAAAGGGGATCAATTTTCATTATCTTCGTTTCGCCCCGGACTGTTTATCCTCTTTCGGGGCGCCTCCCTTGTTTTTTGTTTTCCTGTTCTTCAGCACCTTCATTATCATCTTAACCAGGAAGACAGCGCCGACTACTGCCAGTAAAACACCGTTTATAATGCCGAACTTAATCAGCACCGGAGCCCATATATTGACCGGTTCCGCCGGCTTTTTCTTCGGCGCCTGTTCAGCCGTTTTTTTCTGCACGGCCTGCGTTACGGGCCGCGGCTCAACAACATTAAACTGAATAGTTTTTATACGCTTGAATGTTTTGCCCACAGCCATAAGAGTAAGAGCATAATCACCTGTCTGCGGAGCGGCAAATTCAAACGAAAGGGATTGCCCGCCAGGCAGAAGAGCAACCCTTGATGGCTTGCCGTCAGGTCCGGCAAGTTCTGCAGAGAATGCTATCTGATCCAGAATATCCTTCTCCGTCACTATTCCGCCATCCTTCTCAAGCCATACATTACCCTTTACTTTTTCATTTTTATTCACAAAATTACTATTGAACGAACTCTTGAGGCTGAGATTGGTCAAAACATACACCCTGTTGCCTTCCTTTGTACTCAGGTTCACTTTCCACTTACCGGGCAAGGGTTCCCTGATCGTTATCAGATCAAACAGCTTTGACTCATACCACTTAATGTCCTTCCCGAATTTTAAGGGGGTGTTTTTCCTTCCAGAGGGCTCCATCAATGTCGTCGTTGTACCTGCTTTCTTACTGATAAAAACTATGGCCTCTTTAATATCCTTGTCGATGCTGAACGAATCCCCCTCAAAAGGTACCGTATCCGGAGATTTGACTTTCTCGAACATTGATGCAAAAATAACGTGAATGTCCTTGTCAGTGAGGGCAAGCTTAAAGGAACCTCCTCCATTCCTTGCCAGGTCCTCAAGGAACTTCGCATCTGCCAATTCGCTGAAAGCTATAGATGAGAGCGTAACACCGGACTTTGCCAGCTCAGGCAACAATGCAGAGAGATTACCGAGCGCCACCGCTTCTTTCTCTTTTGAACCAAGGGTAAGCTTTCCGTCCGACAACAGGATCAACACTTTCTTTTTGCTCCCGGACTTTTTCAGTTCATCAAACCCCATTTTCACGCCCTGATAAATATCGGTAGAAAATTCGCGGGATGATATCCTGTTTATGGCGCTGTCAAACCTGTCATGGTTTTCACCGGTGTCTTGAGTAAGAGGCAACAGCAGCTTTGCAGTATCGCCGAAGCTTACAACACCTATGCGGTCATTACTGCCGAGAAGAGATACAAAAAGTTTCGCCGCCGTCTTCCTGCTATTTTGCGGATCGGTTTTCCGCATGCTCCCGGAACTGTCGATGAGCAGCATAACATCCGCCCCTTCGCTT
>JBEKJD010000090.1:0-10947 GCA_050011415.1 Dissulfurispiraceae bacterium
GCATCGTCGAGAGCTTTAAGTCGATGATTTACTTCTCGCCATCCAAAGGCACGCCACTCCGGAAGTTCTTCCCTTACCAGTTGCAGCCCCCGGTTGACGGCTTCAAGGTGTTGCCCTATAGTGCGGTTTATTACCCGGGCCTGAGTGCTGAGTCGGTCCCGCTCCCGGACGCCGGTACTGTAATACTCCTTAAAGAGTGAGTAACCAATTAACAAGCCGATAAGCAGCAATGACAGGCCGAGAATGCCCCATTGGACGAAAAAGTGATGCCGTGACAGCGAGTATCGATTGTTCTTTGTCAATTTAAATTTACCTGATAACTGAGAAATAAGCTATCTCATTTACTGGTTATGTAAACAATAAAGCTTGCGTATAAGTTTATGATATATGATACCACTTAACTGGTGTCTCACAAAATTCCGCTTATCATAATATATGAGAAATAGATTTTGATAGTTTCTTTTATCTATATCGTCACTTTTCGTAGTTCGTGGCTTTCGCGGAGGAAGGAATAGAAAATATTCTAACGGGCAGGAACCATAAAGAACGTGTTTTTATAAGGTGTCTTTCCTCTCGATCATGCGGAAGTGGTCTTCAAATACCTTCCTGAAATGAAAGCCGTATATCGAAAACGTTATGGCCAGGGGGAAGAGCTTCGGGCGCCTGAAAAGGGACCAGAAGAAGATCCTCCAGTAATAGAAACGCTCTTTCCCGATTATACCCAGGATGAAAACAGACTTGAATGCCGCTTTCAGGTAGCTGTACCGCATGTGGATTACATTCTTCTGGACCGGCCTGTACTCGCGAAGGAACTGCTTGACCCTGGCGTGGTAATGTTTTGGGGAATAAATGGTATCGATGATTTTTTTATAACCGCTGATTAGTTTATCATAGTTCATCTTCGGAATGAAGTTCATGGAAAAGTCCGTGTTGTCTCCCGTCGATGTCTTCAATAATCTGTTTTCACTTACCAGGCGGTCATGGAGCTTTGTCCCCCGGGGCGCGTTAAGGAGTCCTACCATTGCTGTTACAATCCCGCTCTCCTGGATGAACTTTATCATTCTCTCGAATATCGATACAGGGTCTTTGTCAAACCCGACTATGAACCCTGCCTGGACTTCAAGCCCGAAGCTTTGAAGCTTCCTGACACTTGCGATAAGGTCGCGGTTTTTATTGGGGATCTTTGTGCATTCAAGCAGGCTTTCTTCGTGAGGAGACTCGATGCCTACAAACACAGTGCTGAACTCAGCCCTGGCCATCATTCTCATCAGGTCCTCGTCGTCTGCAAGATTGATGGAAGCCTCGGTAGAGAGGTTAAACGGATGCTTTTTCATTTCCATCCACCCGATAATCGAAGGCAGTATCTCCTCCTTCAGCTTCTTTTTATTGCCGATGAAGTTGTCGTCCACAAAGAATACCCCGCCCCTCCAGCCAAGCTCGTAGAGTTTCTCCAGTTCCCCTATCACCTGCTGACTGTTTTTTGTCCTGGGTACCCTGCCGTACAGCGTGGTGATGTTGCAGAATTCGCACTCGAAAGGGCACCCCCTTGAATACTGGATATTCATGGAGGCATAGTGCTTCGGATTTATAAGCTCCCAGAGGGGGACAGGGGTGGTTGTAATGTCAGCCCATTTATCGGATGTGTAGATATGCCGGGGCTGCCCGTCTCTTATATCGTTCAGAAAAAGCGGAAGAGTTATCTCAGCCTCGTTCAGCACCAGATGATCTACGTCGGCAAAATCTTCGCGTTCATTGGTAAAAAGCGGACCTCCGGCCACGACTTTAATACCCATGGACCTGCATCGGTTGATCACGTTTCGTACCGATTCTTTCTGTATCGACATAGCACTCAAAAAGACATAATCCGCCCACATAAGATCTTTGTCATTCAGTTTTTGCGTATTCATATCCACGAGCTTCTTGTCCCATTCGCGGGGAAGCATCGCAGCGACCGTCATCAAACCCAGGGGTGGATGGACAGCTTTTTTTGAGATGAATTTCAGGGCATACGAAAAACTCCAGAACGTATCAGGGCATTGCGGATATATCATGAGGATTTTCAAAGGCAACTCCTTATGCGCGTGCGGAAAGGCCAAACCAAATAATTTACTATAGCATAATTAAAAATACTATAATAGCGGAATATAAAAGCAAGAAAGAATTCGGGTGAGATGCGACAAAAAAATGATGATAGTAACGTTAATAAGACCGCTTATACGTGAATATTTTAACAGCATTACGGCGAACATGAGAGAACCTATCGGACTGGTGCCGCCCTTGAACCTTTGCTGCATCGCAGCAGAGGCGGAGAAAGGCGGTCATGACGTATCAATATTCGACTGTGAGGCCCAGGGCAACAGCGAACTGCGTCTTGAAAACTTCCTGATAAAGAAACAACCCGCCATCGTAGGTATTACTGTCGTCACCACTAATTTTCGTGGAGCTTTACAGACTGCGAGGGTCGTGCGCCGGACGCTTCCTGATGCCATTATTGTTGGCGGAGGAACGCACATGATGTTATTCCCTGCTGAAACTCTGTCCCATTCCGAGTTCGACTATGGTTTCATGGGAGAGGCCGAAAAACCTTTTCTTAAATTTCTCGATATGATGAACGGCGGCGGAACAGACCTTTCCCAAATACCCGGACTGGTCTGGCGGTCGGGAACCGGGACCGTTATCAATGAACCCTGCGGATTCAATGATGACCTGGACGCACTGCCTTTCCCTGCATATCACCTGCTCGACCTTACAGCTTACAGAATGTATAATTCCACCTGGAACGTTATCTCCCTTTTCCTTTCGCGCGGATGCCCGTTCAATTGTGGTTTTTGTTACAGGAGCCCGCAATTAAGAAAAGTCAGATTTAAGTCGGTGGACAGGATAATGGAAGAGATAACTTTCATGAGAGAAAAATTCAATGTCCGTTCAATTAGCTTTGTGGACGAAACGATATCTCTTAACAAAGAGTATTTCATTGAGTTTTGCGACAGACTTTCGGCAAAGGGGTGGGACCTTGAATGGCAGGCTCCAACCAGGGTTACAAGTGTCGATGAGGATATTGTCAGGGCTGCCAGGAAATCCGGCTGTTACACCTTGAGATTGGGAATCGAATCGGGTGACGATGGAATCCTGAAAAAGATAAACAAGGGCATCAGCACGGTAAAGTCCCGCGAAGCAGTGGGCCTATGCAAAAAATATGGAATAAAAACCGTAGGCTACTTTATTATCGGTTATCCCGGAGAAACCGAGGAGACCATAAAACGGACGATTGCTTTTGCGAAAAGCATCAAACCGGATTACGCTATATTCTTTCCGGCAACCCCCATGCCCTCGACGCAACTTTGCAAAGAAAGCGAGGAACGGGGCCTTATTCCGGTGGATTACTGGAGGGATTTTGTTCTCGGGAAAAGGAATGACGCTATCCCTTTTATTTTCCCGGCTGCCGGTGACTGGGCTGCCAGGGCCCACAGGAGTTTTTACTTCTCCCCCGCGTATATTCTTGGACGAATCAAGACAAGGCGGTTTTACGCTAATTTTTTCAGAAACGTGTTTACAGCAGCGAAACTTTTATTGTTGAGGTTCAGGAGAAACTCCGGACAGGAAAGCTGAACAACAGTCTAATGAAGGCGATTTTGATAACCGATAAAAGATCGCCGGGAGGAAAACAGTAATGTGGACGCTTCTGCACAAGGTGATGTCCATCGCTACGCCGGGGATCAGGCGGTTCTTCTGGCATCACTGGTACGACACTCTGTCCAGTTACAACCTGGGGTTCACCTTTATGAACTACGGCTATATGTTCACGGAGGCAGATGGTCCGCCCCCTATGCTCGATTCGCGAGACGAGAAAGACCGCTATGAGATTCAGCTCTATCACCACGTTGTCGCAGGGGTCGATCTTGCCGGATGCGACGTGTTGGAGGTCGCTTCTGGCAGGGGAGGTGGGGCCTCGTATATCATGCGATACCTGAAGCCACGCTCCTTTGTGGGTATCGACGCTTCCGAGAATGCGGTTGCCTTCTGCAGCCGAATACACCGCATGCAAGGCCTGGAGTTCCGCCATGGCTTTGCCGAGCAGTTGCCTGTTGGCGACCGGCAGTTCGACGCTGTGATCTGCGTGGAAGCCTCCCGGTGTTTTGGCAAGATGAGTGATTTCCTCAGCGAGGTGCGGCGGGTACTTCGCCCCGGCGGGCGCCTGCTCTATTGCGACCTGCGACCACAAAGGCAGGTTGCCAGGCTACGCGAAGATGTCCGCTGTTCGGGGATGGACGTGGTGCTGGAGCGGGAGATCACCCAGCAGGTACTGTCGGCCCTCGACGCGGTGTCTGCCATACGCCAGGCATGGGTGGTCAATACCATACCACGCCCGCTCGCCAATTTGTTTTCCTCCTGGGCCGGTGTCAAGGGATATGAGACCTACGAGGCATTGCGAAACGGCGAAACCATTTATCTGAGTTTAGTTATGATAAAATAGTTTTTCTATTAATCTATGTCCAGGGGGAATTATGCAGGGAATAAAAAGTAGCAGCATAGTAAAATATTAGCGTCTTGGCCGTGTGGCCGACTGTAAACGCAATTACTGTTCTGGGTATATTAATCTCTTATGGGTAAAGCTTCAAGGACTAAAAAAGAAAAAAAGACAAAGGGAATAAGGGCGTCTAACGAGACGGTTTCCGGTCGGACGGGGGCTTCAACTCCTCACCAGGCACAAGATCACTTGCAGGGAATAACGTCGCAATTATTCCAGCGCGAATCCACGCACGCAAGATCGCATAAGGAAGTCGGCGCCGCCGAAGACAGACACCGCCGTACCATATTTCTTGTGATGTTCATAATTTTCTCCGTCTCTTTATTAATTTATTTTAATGCTCTTTTTAATGGTTTTGTTAGCGACGACATGGATCCAATTCTAAATAGCCACTGGCTTAGGGACACTAACTTCCTGTCAGTCCTTGCAAAAATATTTACTAATGATGTCTTGTGGTTTCGAGAAGGGGCAGCTCAATTTACTACAAATTACTATCGGCCGCTCCCACCCATCGTCGGCTTATGTACTTTTTTTATTTTCGGTCTGAAACCATGGGCATTCCATTTTGTGAATATGCTCTTTCACGCCGGGAATTCGGTGCTGGTCTTCATGATAGCATCACTGCTCCCGAGAGAAACCTATCCGCCAACTTCCACGCCGCCCTCAAACTTGCCATCTGCTATTTCTTCTCCCCCGTTTATCGCCGCACTGCTATTTGCAACTCATCCAATCCATACAGAACCGGTTACATGGATATCTGGCGGCGCCTCTGAACTTTCCTTTACTTTTTATTATCTTCTTTCCTTATGGTTTTACATTCGGTGGAAAGAAGGACTTAGGATAGGTTACTTCCTGTCGCTGGCGTCATTTTTTGCCTCTACCCTCTGCAAAGAAACCGCTTTGACATTTCCTCTAACTCTTTTCCTCTATGATTATGCTTTCAGGAAAAAGGAAGACACTTTTCCTGTGCTGGTCAAGCGATATATTCCTTATTTTATCGTTGCTGGAATTTACCTGGCGGTAAGGATGAATGCCGTAAACAGTTTCACAATTTTAGATGTTTATACTGAAATGTATTATAAAGGACTGAGTTTTTGGCAATACGTTATTAATGTGTTCCCGCTTTTTGTGGAATATCTGAAAGATCTCTTCTTTCCATTTAATCTTAATTACTTTCATACGTTTCGTCCTATTGAAACGCTCTTCAAGGTTAAGGGGATGCTCTCGATGGCTATAACGCTTGCTTACCTCTTCATAATTTTCCTTGCGTGGAAAAGAAACAAGGTCATGTTTTTCAGTCTTGTGTTCATAATACTTCCTCTCCTGCCCGCTTTTTACATAAAAGCACTTACCGGAACACCGTATGCCGAAAGATATCTCTATCTTCCATCATTCGGTTTTGTTTTATTGATAGCTGCGTCTTTTGACGTCCTGAATAAAAAGATGGCGAGATATAGTATTGTAACCATACTAATCGTACTGACAGTAGTCGGACTGTATTCCGTCCGGACAATTACAAGAACCCCCGTATGGAAAGACAACTTCACCCTACTTACCGACACGGTCAAAAAATCTCCTGAGTCTGAGCTGATTCATCGAAGGCTTGGACGTGTTTTCAGAGGCATGAACAGGTATGGCGAGGCCATTGAACAGTACCGGAAAGCAGTGGAACTAAATCATAATGATTTAATGGCTCGTCGATATCTTGCGGAGGCCTATACGAAATCCGGGATGGCAGAGCAGGCCGAAGAGCAAGTTCAAATAGCTAATAAGTTAGACCCCTTATTTCTGCTTAATGAGGGGGTTGCTCTTGCCATTAAAGGATTGGTAAAGGAGGCCATCGAGAACTTTGAAAAAGTTTTGACTATAAATCCGAATCATGACTCCGCTCATTATAATCTTGGAATCACCTTTGCGAAATCGGGACAGATAGAGAAGGCCATCAAACATTTGGAAGCCTCTGTAAGGTTGAAACCGAAAAATGCTCTTTATCGCAACACTCTTGGACTTGTCTATCAGGATGAAGGGTCATTTGATAAGGCTATCGAACAATTTAAATCTGCAGTTGAACTATCCCCCTCAGAAGAAGCCTATCGTAGGAATCTTAATACCGCCATGAGCCGGCCCCAGGTGGAAGGGTTTTAAGCTGACTGGATTCCAGGTGCTGCCGTAGCTTCTTTTTATTGCCGATGAAGTTGACGTCCACCTCTCTATCCGGTTTGGGGATTGAATCCGGAGAACTTTACGAGCCATTCTGCCAGATTGTTTTTTTCATCCAGGAACAGGCCATGACCACTCTCCCTGAATCGCACAAGCACTGAGTCTTTAATGAGTTGTTTCTGTTCTTTGGCCATCCAGACCGGCATAATTTTATCGTGCTTTCCATGACATATGAGCGTTGGGACAGTTATTTGTTCCAGCTCTGTTCCAAGATCACGGTCGCGCAACTCTTCGAGCCCGCGCACGCAGGCTTGAAGTGATGCGTCTTGCCCCACGGATATGAGCCATTGCTCATACTCAGCGCTTATCGGGGTATTGAAGAGGTTCTTGCTGAAATCGCTGACAGCTTGTGCCTGACCAGAGACGATGCTTTGAATATATCCGTCGTATCTCGTCTTGTCTTCAGCAGCACGCGCCGCAGAGGGCGCTGCGGCCGAAAGCAGTATCAGCCTCGATATTCTTGGGTCCTTCCGGGTTGCGCAGTAGTGTGCAGTTATCGCTCCACCCATAGAGTACCCGACCAGCGTAACATCGGCCAGGCCAAGCTCTTTGATTACCTCGCCGATGTCCTCGCACCAGGTGTCGTAATCATATTCTCCAGGCCTGTCTGATTGACCGAAACCGCGAAGGTCCATGCTGAGCCCGCAGAAACCTTTTTGGGCCACGCTTGCCTTCTGATAATCGAAGATTCCGCCAGGAAACAGCCACCCATGAATGAACAGTATTGGTTTACCCGTTCCGACAATATCCACGTATATCTTTGTCCCATTACCAACATCGATTTTCGGCATATTAAATCCTTCTCAACCATATAAAGCAATGCTATTTTAAATACGCTATACCTTAATCGTCAATGCCTTCCTCTGCAAAGTATTCGTCTTGCCGAGGTTATGTTCAAGTATGATTTTCTCCGGTCATTAATGCTGCTTTTGTGATAGAATAGTTTTTTTATCAATCTATGTCCAGGAGGAATTATGCAGGACACCAAGATACTTCTTTCCGAAAAAGATATTCCGGCCCAGTGGTACAACATAACTGCGGATATGCCGAATCTTCCCAAACCTCCTCTCCATCCTGCCACGCAACAGCCGGTTGGCCCGGATGATTTGAAAGCCATATTCCCCATGGCTCTTATAGAACAGGAGGTGTCGGCCCAGAGATGGATCGACATACCTGCAGAGGTGCTCGAAATATATACTCTCTGGAGGCCCGCTCCTCTATTCAGGGCAAAGAGGCTCGAAGCCTTTCTGAAAACCCCGGCAAAAATATACTACAAGTATGAAGGCGTGAGCCCTGCCGGCAGCCACAAACCTAATACAGCTATCCCGCAGGCCTACTATAATAAACAGGCCGGTATCAAAAGAATTGCCACAGAAACGGGCGCAGGACAGTGGGGGTCCTCCATTGCCCTTGCCGGAACGATGTTCGGACTCGATGTGACCGTCTATATGGTGAAAGTCAGCTATAACCAGAAACCGTATCGCAGGATAGCTATGGAGACATGGGGCGCCACTGTTCATGCCAGCCCTTCGACAATAACCAATTCAGGAAGGAAAGCCCTCGAAGCCGACCCCGATAATTTTGGAAGTCTGGGCCTGGCTATATCCGAAGCGGTTGAAGATGCAGCCACCCATTCCGATACTAATTATGCCCTTGGTTCGGTGCTGAACCATGTTGTTCATCACCAGACAGTGATCGGACTTGAGGCGAAGAAACAGCTCTCCCTTGTCGGGGAATATCCCGATATCATCATTGGCTGCTGCGGAGGAGGTTCCAACTTCGGGGGAATCGCCTTTCCCTTTCTGGCTGATAAGATCCACGGCAAAGAGTTGCGGGCCATCGCTGTTGAGCCGAGCTCTTGCCCGACTTTGACTAAGGGAGACTTCAGGTATGACTTCGGCGACACAGCCGGGCTGACGCCATTACTGATGATGTACACCCTGGGCCATGATTTCATGCCCCCGGGCATTCATGCAGGAGGACTACGTTATCACGGCGATTCGCCGCTCGTGTCCCAGCTTTACAAGGACGGCATTATAGAAGCGAGGGCATATCCGCAGTTGGCGGTCTTCGAGGCGGCACTGACATTCGCGAAAACAGAGGCCATAATACCTGCGCCGGAAACCGCACATGCCATCAAAGCCGCCATTGACGAGGCGCTTCTTTGCAAAGAAGAAGGCAAGGGGAAATGCATTCTTTTTAACCTGAGCGGACATGGGTATCTTGACCTTGCGGCTTATGATGATTATCTGAATGGGAAACTCGTCGATTTCGAGTACCCGGATCACGCTATCAAGGAAGCTTTGGCCAAGCTGCCGTTGATAAAATAAAACCTTACATTTGCAAATCTAAAGTGTAACCGGAGAGCGCACGAAGGAAGACCTTGACGTGAACAGGAAGTCGTTCGATAAAGACTTTTTCAGTCAACCAACAGACGTTTTAAATACGGTCCTGGATAATATTACACATGGAATAGTCGTCGTTGGATCGGACTATCGCATATTGTCGTTCAACCGGTATTTCGAGGATTTGTTTCAACTCCCGCTTGGCACGGTTGAGGTGGGGGTTGATTTTAGGGAAGTTCTGAAGCGATGGGCCGAAGTGACCGGCCAGGACCGGCAAATGTTGACCCGCGCAATTATTCAACTTGATGAGCCCACCACATTTGAGTTCGAATTTCCACAACTGATTAATGGTGAACGTCGTTGGTGTTTGCTAATCCATAATCCATTGCCTGGAAAAGGATTTGTCAGGACATTCACTGACATTACTGAGCGCAAGCTGGCTGAGGAACGTCTCCGGAAGAACGAGGAAAAGTTGGAGGCTTACTTGCATAACATTTCCGATACTCTATGGTTAATTGATTCCGATCTGAACATGGCATATGTATCACCCAGCGTTACCCGTTTGATGGGTCTTTTGCCGGAGGACATTATCGGCAAACCAAGTGCTCTTGTTATCCACCCGGATGACATGGGTGTTATAGCAGATGCCCAGCGTTACGTTATAGAACATCCTGGTGAGCCGCATACGATTCAGTACCGGGTTAAGCACAAAGATGGTCGCTGGATACATGTGGAGAGCACCGGGATAAACTTGTTTGACAATCCGGCGATTAACGGCATACTCGTTACCATGCGTGATATCAACGAGCGCAAACAGGCGGAAGAGGCGCTGCGTGAGAGTGAAAGGTTACTCCGGGAATCGCAGATAATCGCGGGTTTGGGCAATTATATTCTGGATGTTCCCACTGGTTTATGGACAAGTTCTGACTTGCTTGATAAGTTGTTTGGAATAGACAAAGCATACGAACGTTCTGTAGAAGGATGGGTAGCACTGATTCATCCGGACGACCGTGCCATGATGGTTGACTATTTTAAAAACGAAATCCTTGGAAAAGCGAAGGCTTTTGACAAGGAATATAGAATTGTCCGTTACGAGGACAAGGTTGAGCGCTGGGTACACGGGTCCGGCAAACTTGAATTAGATGTCCACGGGCGCCCGTTAAAAATGCATGGGACGATTCAAGACATTACGGATCGCAAAAAGATGGAAGAGCAACTCCGCCAGGCACAGAAGCTTGAAGCTATCGGAACGCTTGCAGGCGGTATTGCTCACGATTTTAACAATCTGTTACAGGGGATATTTGGTTATATATCTATGGCTAAACTTAATGCAGCCGATAAGGATAAAAGCGTTGCGGCACTGGAGCAGGCAGAAAAAGCGTTGCATATGTCTGTTAAGCTGACCACACAGCTGCTGACCTTCTCGAAAGGAGGAAAACCGGTCAAGAATAATATCTCTCTTCAGTCAGTGATTGAGAACTCTGTGAGATTCGCGCTAAGCGGTTCGAGCGCTGATTACCGTATCAAGCTCGATGCAGATTTCTGGAACGTGGAAGCAGATGAAGGACAGATAGGACAGGTCATTCAGAACATAGTGCTTAACGCCGACCAGTCGATGCCCCTGGGAGGAACAATAGTAATTACTGCAAAGAATGTACAGGGATCAAGAAAAGCGATGCCTCAACTGCCGGAAGGGAGGCATGTCGAGATTTCTATTCAGGATAAGGGAGTTGGCATTTCTGAGGAATACCTTTCGAAAATCTTCGATCCCTATTTCACGACTAAGGCAAAGGGAAGCGGTCTTGGGCTGGCAACATGCTATTCCATAATCAAAAACCATGGTGGTGTAATTCA